>NZ_JAUBUC010000126.1:6207-15761 GCF_036705285.1 Microcoleus sp. B4-C1
CTCTGCCTGGGAACGGATATCCAGAGGCTCTGCCTCGCCAGCTTCCAGGAAAATTGGAGGCAGAGCCTCCTGATCTGTGTTACCAGGCAGAGCCTGGTAACGAGTAGAAATTTCTCAGGTGCAAGTTTAACTGGTTCCTAGGCTCTGCCTGGGAACCGATATCCAGAGGCTCTGCCTCGCCAGCTTTAACTGGTTCCTAGGCTCTGCCTGGGAACGGATATCCAGAGGCTCTGCCTCGCCAGCTTCCAGGAAAATTGGAGGCAGAGCCTCCTGATCTGCGTTACCAGGCTCTGCCTGGTAACGAGTAGATAACGAGTAGAATTGGAGATTAAATACCTCGATCGCCCTGCGGTTTTGCTACAGGAACTGACGGTTTTTTATTGGGAGAATTAAAAGCTCGATCGACCATATCTCCAAAGGGAACAAACTGCGGTGCAGATGATGGAGCTCCGGTTCTCAACGTTGTAACTGGCCCACCGCCGTCTTGGGCAAAATTAATCAATTTCGTTAAAGCATCACCGGGATTTTTAGCATTGCGCTTGTCTAGGGTGAACAGCAGATTTTGAGAGTTGCAGCGCCCCCGTCCGTTCACGTAACAAACTACTGGCAAGTTATTAACAATTCCTGTTGTTAACTGCAAGTTGCTCAATCTTCCGCCATTCTGGGCAACAGCTTTTGTCAATCTATTGGAAACAATTTGACAGCGCTGCCAGGGTGTATATTCGCGGCCGAACTCGGTAGATTTCCACAGAATCATTGGATCGGTTGTGACATTTCCCCGCCGCGCAATTGTGACAAAATTCCGACCGGAAGTAACGCACTGAAATGTTGTTCTAGTGGTATTCCAAGAGTTGCTGGCTGGAGCTGCTTGCACTTGGCTTGCAAAGGCGACAGTACCGGCGAAAACTAAAGCGGATGCTAATAAGGGTGCAGTGAATTTCATAATAACTCCTGCCACTAAGGCAGCTAAATTTATGTAGGAAGTCATAGTTGTAGGCACAGGGCAGTGTCTATTGGTGTCAACTTAAGGTTAAACCGGTAGTCCGCCAGGGAATGAATTCCCTGCCTCAAAGCTAAAGTCCTCTAAAGAGGACTGAGAAAAAGACTGTTAAACTCATTAGTCCTCTTTAGAGGACTTTCGCTATTAGGCAGGGGTTTTAACCCCTGCCGGACTAGGGGTTTAACTTTAAGTTGACACCAATAGCCCGTGTCCTGTCCCTACCTCTTCAAATTCTGCTGGTTGGCTGTCGCACCCGGATATTTTTCAAATATTAAATCAGGTTAGTTGCACCTCATGTCTGTAGGTACATGGCAGTGTGGTGTGTTTATTTCAACACTGGGAAAGGTGGCTTTAGGAACACGGCACAGCCCTTTCTTTATTTCCAACACTTCGAGACTGTGGCACAAGTATCCTAGATAGTGTTTTTAGCTACATTCTCCAAAGCCACGACAGTCAACAATGGTAAGTAAAACTACAAAGCACAGCTCCGAAATCGGCTGGCAAATAAATTTTTATGAAACCTCGAATCATTGTTTGCGGGTTGGGCCACACGGGACACAAGATTTTTTGTTTGTTGAGACAGCAAGGAGCGATTGTGGTTGGTATTAGCGATCGCCCAATTCGCGGCGAAACTTCTGATGTGGTTGTCGGTAATTTGCAAGCAGCTTCTACTTTGTTGGCGGCGGGCATTCAAAACGCTCACACTTTAGTAATTGCAGGAGACGATGATGCTGTAAATTTGGCAATTTTGATGCAAGCGAGGATTCTCAATCCTCAGATTCGCATCATTAACAGATTGTTCAATACTAGCTTGGGCGACAGAATTGACCACACTTTGCCCGATCACACTTCCATGAGCGTTTCATCATTGGCGGCTCCGGTTTTTGCCTTTGCGGCTCTCGGCAATCAGGCGATCGGACAGTTGCGTTTGTTCGATCGCACTTGGCCGATTCACGAAGAATATATCGATGAAACACATCCTTGGAAAAATCGCAAACTCAGCGATTTGTGGGACGATCGATCGCGAATGTTGATTTATTATCTGCCGGCTGCTAACAAAACTGATTTAGTATCGGCGGTGCTTGCCGATCGGCAGTGTCAGCAGGGCGATCGGCTAATTGTTGCCACTCAGCCCACTATCCACAGCCCCCAAAAAACTTTAACTCAAAAACTGCTCAAAACATTAACTAAGCTCCACAGATTTCAGCAGCACAGCCAAGCAGCAGTAATTGTGGTACTGACGCTGCTGTCAATGATTGCTGTTGCTACTGCCACCTATATTTGTGTTGACAATCATATCTCAATTGTCGATTCTCTTTATTTTTCAGTAGGGATGATTACCGGAGCCGGAGGCTATGAAAAAGTGGCCGAACAAGCTCCTGAAAGCATTAAACTATTTACAGTTGTCATGATGTTAGTTGGAGCAGGCATCATCGGCATCTGCTACGCACTGCTCAACGATTATGTATTGGGAACTCGCTTTACCGAATATTGGGATGTGGCGCGAGTTCCGCAGCGCCATCATTACATTATTTGCGGGCTCGGAGGAATAGGTATCCAAATTGCTAAAGAACTACACACTAACGGTTACGATATTGTGGCGATCGAGCAAGATCCAAACTGCCGCTTTCTGAGCACGGCTCGCTCAATGAAAATTCCGGTCATTCAGGGAAGTGCTAGTTTGCCCGCCACTCTGGAAGCTGCTAATGTTAAGCAAGCGGCCGCACTTTTGGCTGTTACTAGCAGCGATATGTCTAATGTCGAAATTGCCTTGAGCGCTAAAGGATTGGCCCCAAAACTCTCAGTTATTGTTCGCAATCAAGACCCACATTTTGCTTTGATGGTGCAGCAAGTTTTTGAGTTTGAAGGAGTTTTGAACCCGACGGAATTGGCGGCTCCTGCTTTCGCAGCGGCGGCAATTGGAGGCAGAATTTTAGGCAACGGGATGACTGCTGATAGTCTCTGGGTTTGCTTGGCCACATTGATTACGCCAAACCATCCTTTCTGCGGCCACCATATTCAAGATGCTGCTATGTCTGCGGATTTTGTGCCTCTGTATGTGGAAACTAATTGTCAAACTCTCCACGGCTGGGATTTACTGAATTGTTGTCTGAGTACGGGGGATGTTTTGTATCTGACGATGCCGGCGAATCGGTTGGATCAACTGTGGAGAACTACCTCGGAATTAATTAAAACTTAGTGGTTTGACACGGGAATTTATGGGGAGCATCTCATATTTGTAAAAACACTTCTTCTGGCTCCTTCCTTCTTCCTCTTCCCTCTTCCCTCCTGCCTCCTGCCTCCTGCCTCCTGCCTCAAAACTCCAATTTCTAGCTTGCCTGCTTTCATTGAGATGCTCCCAATTTATGTTGCCGATCGCTCAATTGCAACTACAAACCTGATAAAATGGGCTCTGTCTAGTAAAAAAGACTTACGACTAATCCTCTGAAATCCGGTTTCTTAGGGCAAGTTCTAGTATAAATAATCAACAGACTCTCAATTAGTTGCGATGTAGAATGAGAAAATTTTTAGGATTAGTTGTGTTTGGCCTGATAATGGCGATCGCCTCTGTAGCTGTCGCTGCTCAACCTTTGTTCGTCTCTTATCCTCCCGCTAACCACAAAACTACAGCCGATCGCATCTTTTTAATCGGTACAGCGCCCGCACCGGGACAAGTTTTAGTAAATGGCAACCAAATTTCGCGCACCGCAGTCGGTCATTTCGCCCCGACTTTTCCGCTGCAACTCGGCGAAAATCTCTTTACCTTGCGTTACGAAAATCAGGAAGTCAAAATTAAGGTGACGCGCGAGTCTAATCAGCCGGTAGCCCCTGTAGGATTGGCTTTTGCTAAAGATTCTCTGACGCCAAAAGTCGATGTGGCGAGTTTGCCGGGGGAATATATTTGCTTTGGGGCGATCGCACCGGCGAATGCTCAAGTTTCTGTAAAATTGGCGGGAGTTACTATTCCTTTAAAAGCGCGATCGCAAGTCGAACTACCCGACAACAAATCTGTACTGTTAGGTGAAAACTCCCCGATCGAAAAAGGCGGCAGCGAACAGTATCAAGGCTGCGGTAAAACCCCCCCCAACCCCCCCTTGCTAAGGGGGGGCAATGAGTCTAATGCCGCCTTGCCAAGGGGGGGCAATGAGTCTAACTCCTCGGTACTAAAAGGAGAAAAAGTGGATTTGGGAGTGCCTGTATTTGAGCTAACAATGAACGGTCAAACTATCAGCCAACAAGGTACTGGCAAGATTTCTATTCTCTCTCCGGCGGATTTAGAAATAGCAGAAGTAACAGCAGATCCTGGTGTTGCCAGAACCGGGGCGAGTACAGATTTTTCTCGGATGACACCGCTGCCGAAGGGAACGCGAGCAACAGTTATCGGGCGGGAAGGAGAATGGCTCAGACTCGATTACGGTGCTTGGATTAAAGCATCGGAAGTGCGAATTGTCAAGGATGCAGTGCCTCCGCGATCGATTATTCGCAGCGCGCGATCGCGTCAAGTTTCCGGCTGGACAGAGGTGTTATTTCCCTTAGAAACACCCGTCCCAGTCACCGTGCAGGAAGGAGAACGCACTTTCACCTTAACCCTGTACAATACCACCGCTCAAACTGACATTATTCGCCTCGACGATGACCCGGTAATTTCGCGTTTGGAATGGCAACAAATATCGCCGCTGCAAGTACAATATACTTTTAATCTCAAATCCGCCCAACAGTGGGGCTATAAGTTGAGATACGAGGGCACAACTTTAGTGCTGTCTTTAAAACACCCGCCGGTGAATACAAGCGCGGTTCCCAATTCGCAAGCAAAACCCTTATCGGGAATTAAGATTCTCATCGATCCGGGACACGGCGGCCCGGAGGATGGAGGTGCTGTGAGCCCAGTGGGAATTAGGGAAAAAACAGTAGCTTTAACGGTGTCGAAATTGGTGCAACAGGAATTGGTAAATCGGGGTGCGAATGTGCTAATGACGCGGGTAGAAGATGTCGATTTGGATTTGCCGCCAAGGGTGGAAATGATTCAAAAAGAAGAACCTGCGATCGCAATTTCAATTCACTACAATGCTTTGCCGGATAACGGCGACGCGATTAAGACTAAAGGAGTCGGCGCTTTCTGGTTTCACCCGCAAGCGCACAGTTTGGCAATGTTTTTGCACAATTATTTAGTTGCCAAGTTGAACCGTCCGAGTTATGGTGTATTCTGGAACAACTTAGCCATGACTCGTCCTGCCGTTACTCCATCTGTTTTAATGGAATTGGGATTTATGATCAATCCCGAAGAGTTTGAATGGATTGTGAATCCGACAGAACAGAAGAAGTTAGCCGAGGCGATCGCCCAAGGTGTTACCGAATGGTTTGCCTCTGTCAAATAACAGTTAGTAGTAAGGACTGAAGTCATTATAAAAAAAAAATTATAGTCAGGACTTCAGTTCAGCCAATCCAAGGAAATGAAATAATGCTAATTTTCACTCAATCAAAAGCCTTTTTTATTGCAGCCGTCGTTGCAAGTTTTAGCTTCTCACTTTACAGCTTTCCTGTTTTCGGCAAGCAGCAAACTCTGGCTCCCGCAAAAGCAGAAGCTTTAAAAAAGCAAACTCAATGCTCGTTTATTACTGGTGAAGGTGGCGCTATTAACATTCGCAAAGGCCCAGGCAATCAGTACCCAGTTGTTGCTAAATTGAAAAGGGGAGACGGAGTTAGGGCTGTCAGCAGACAAGGTAAGTGGGTGAAAATTGCGGCCAGGTTTTCAGGTAATCCTCCTAATGAAACTTTGACAATCCTTGACGGTTGGGTGAGCAATCAATTTATTAATGGCTGTTCCGAAGACCAATTTGACAGGTGGCGACAATAGGAAATTTGGTTTTTAGTAAGGACTTCAGTCCTTAGTTGAGATGAAAACTAAAATCTTCACTACAAACCACACCGGGATATTTTTAAAAGTGGTACAAAAAAGACGATCGCCCTGATTCATTCTTGCATTCTCAACCAGCTAAAAACCTGTTCGGCGGTGATATTCAGGGGAATCATTTCGGGCACAGGAAGGACATCGCTACCTTCGCAGAATTGCGGTTGTTGGTTGGGCAAAAACGCTAAAATCGATCGATCGTCTGGATCGATTAGCCACCCCAACTGACAATTATGTTGCAGACAGTGAATGATTTTTTTAGTTACGCGATTTGAGCTTTGTTGTGGCGAGAGAATTTCGATCGCCCAATACGGTGCAATTAGCACATCATCCAACGGTTCACCGCTCTCATCAAATTGAATCTGTTCCCACAATAGTACCGCAATATCTGGAACAATCGATCGCCCGCCAAACGTACACCGCAACTCTGGAAAAGCATAAGCTATCTTGGGTTCCTCTACCACTTCATTAATGACACGCAGAAATTGCCCCTGGAGACGAGAATGTTTAGTTTTCGGCATAGGTTTTTGGAGAATCTCCCCCTCAATATATTCGCTGGCAGGTTTAGTTTCTGGCAGTTTTAGAAATTGTTCAAGAGTAAGGCGCTCAGTTGCGATCGTCATAAATAAATTCCTCAATGCTACCTATCTTCAGTGTAAACCAAAAAATAGTTATCTTGCATGAAACTGGTGTAATATCGCCTAATTTTGCAGAACAATCTGCTGTTTAAACTCAAACAAATTAGGATTAGTAGGGTCATAAAAAGCCCGCAACCAATGCACGTTTGGAGAACCAAAAGTTTCAACTCTCGTAAAATTTTTCATTCTCGGTAATTGAGTTTCATCGGTAAAATATGGTAAAGGTTTATCGATGCGGAAATAGTGAGTATCGCCGTGGACGAATACAACCTGCCCTGGGAAATTGCCTGTTTCTGTTTCCAGAGTTGCGATAAAATCGTTGTAGCCACTTCTTCTTTTGTCCGTCGGATCGAGTTCAAATCCCGGATTTGCCTGTGCAACTAACACAATTCCTTTGCTGTTGCTGCGTTTGGCTAAAGCAAAACATTCTTTGATCCAGGCTAAGTTAGCCCAATTGCGATCGGCATATTCTGCATCTGCTTCGGGAGTGCGACCAAAATTGTTATTACTTCCCGGCATATTAATCGCCAAAAACACAACGCCATGATAAATCCAGCGAACATTTTCGCGGAATTTAGCAAACTGCGGGTTTTCGCTTTGACGGGTGAGAATTAAGGTGCGCTTTCCCAAACTTTGATTACCGTTGCTAAATATTTCCCGCAGTTTAGCCAGTCTTTCTACTGGATCGTAACTGCCATTTTTTGAACGGTGGCAATCCGTCCATTCATTATCGCCATAGGCAAGAATAAACGGTATCTCAAAATTGTCAAATAACTGCTTGCGGCTGACAAAAGTTGCATCATCGCAGACACTAGAACCGTTTTTAATGTCACCGTCGTGGACTACAAACGCTGCGGGCGATCGATTGATATCTGCAATCAAACTAGGAAATTGTGCTTCCTGTTCGGCACTGTAGGGCAAATCGCCAATCAAGGCAAATTCAAAAGGTTTATCGGCCCAACTTTCAGCATAGCTCAAAGTACCTAAACCGATAACAGATGCAAAAATGATAAATCCAATAATCAAATATTTTTTAAACATTCCTTCTCCAGTAGCCAGCAAACCATCGATATCCTAACAAAACTTGTCAACATCTCTGTTTTCTTCTTTTCCTCTGTGTTCTCTGTGCTCTCTGTGGTTCAAAAAAAAAACTGCCTAAATTGCGATTATTAATGATACCATAAACACGATAAATTACTATAGATAAATTATGAAATTTCCCCCGACGCTCTCGGTAATAGCTGCATTGTTAATGGCTAGCTGCAATATCCAACCCCAAAAAATCAACCAGCAAACCAACACACAGCCTACAGAAAGTCGCTCGCCAATAGCAACCCCTGTCCCCGCCCAACCCAAGTCTGAGATCAAAGAAGCAAAACTAATTGCTGTCGGTGACATCATGATGCACAGTACCCAAACGCGATCGGGCTACGACGCAAAAAATAAAACATACAATTTTGACAATTTCTTCGCACCAGTTAAAAGTATCCTGTCAACAGGCGATTGGGTGATCGGAAATCTCGAAACACCTTTAGCGGGCGAAGATGCTCGCGGATATACGGGATATCCGCTATTTAACGCACCGGCTCAATTAGCGGATGCTGCTAAAAAAGCAGGATTTAATATATTGACAACTGCGAACAATCATGCTTTAGACCGGGGAGAAAAAGGAGTAATTAGGACGATCGCCAATCTGAGCGATCGCAAAATTGCTGCCATAGGAACAGCCACATCAGCCGCCGCAGCCGATCGCACTTTTATCAGCACCAAAAACAACATTTCACTAGCCAAGCTAGCCTACACCTACGGCACAAACGGCATTCCCATACCCAAAGGCAAAGATTACTTAGTTTCCCTAATCGACGAAAAAAAGATAGTCAAAGACATTGCCAAAGCCCGCAAACAAGGAGCAGATATTATCGCAATTTCCCTGCATTTTGGCGACGAATATCAGCGACAGCCAAACCCCCAACAAAAACAATTAGTTGAAAACCTATTAAAAGCCGGTGCAGACATCATTCTCGGCAGCCATCCCCACGTCGTCCAACCTTACAAAATTTTTAATTTTCCCGGCAAAAATGGCAAAACCCGCAAAGCTGTAGCCATTTATTCAATGGGAAACTTCATTTCCGGTCAGAATAAAAAATATACAGACTTAGGCGTGATTTTGCAAGTAAATATTCGCAAAAAATTTCCCGAAAAAACCACAGAAATTACCGATGTAAAAACACATCCTACTTGGGTACACCGCTATACTCAGAACAATAAAACTAACTATCGCGTTTTGCCCTTAGAAACAACTGTCAGCCAGAAAAAAGATGCACTCCTAGCAACTTCACAGTATCCTGTTTTAGCAAAATATTTGCAGGATATGAACAATCATCTTAATTCTTTAAATAAACCTCAAGATAACAAGTAATCCCTCCCTCAAGCAGGGCAGGGCGGTTTCATTCTCGCGAAAATCCCGATTTTGACTCTTGTAGTGCCAAGAATGCCTACCCCTAGAGACGACTTCACAGGCGTTTGAGACATGGGGGCTGCCACGGGGGGCAGCCCCTACAAGAGAATGAAACAGCCCTGATATCTGCGGTGAAAAAAAGAGAATGTATTAACCGCCCCGGACAAGGGATTGACGCCCATTTACCCAGAGGTCGAGAATAGATAGATGAATAATTTCGATGCTAACAGATTTGATATTACCCGAAATTAGGACACCGCAGTGCCGTTTCCCTACAATCAACCGGGCAATGATTATATCCGATCGCGCTCGCCCACAACTGTGCACGATTCTGATGGAGTTCTTCCGTATAATTCTCGCAGTGATAGCCAACTATTCCTGACGCTAAAACACGAGGATCGAAAGTAAACTTGTCCCTCTATTTGAGTACAAGTTTTCACCTTGACTCCAGCCAAGTCTAATAGATAGTCTAAGGATCGCGAATTAAATAACTTATAATTTTAATTGTTATTGTGGGATGGGCGTCCCGCCCGTCCAAAAAGGACGGGC
>NZ_JAUBUC010000127.1:0-15584 GCF_036705285.1 Microcoleus sp. B4-C1
TTCTATCATATAGCGGAGGGCGAAAAATTTTGGCTCTTATCATACTTTTAACCATTTACAAAACCGGGATGCTCCCTATGTATTAGCCATGATGGAAAAGTGATCGCTTGTGGAAGCACTAATAATAAAATTACATTATGGAATTTAGATAGCGGTCAACTCATACGCAGTATTGAAGGACATTCAGCTTGGATTCAATCTTTAAATATTACTTCAAACAACACAACCTTAATTAGTGGAAGTCGTGATGGTGTTGTCAAATTTTGGCAATCCAAAACTGAAGAAGTCTCTTCAAATCAATCAGGTTCAGTTTTGGGTACAGGTTTACTAGATGTAGCAGCTACTATAGCGGGATTTTCATTAGGAGGGCCTCTAGCTGTAGGGGCTTGGGTTTTAGGTAGAATTATTGTTGCCGGAGGAGATAATAAAGATGTTCCTGTACTACCTCTTCAAACTCTTCAAAATTTAGAATGTACCAAGACTTACCCAAATAATCAATCAATTAATTCTCTAGCTTGTCATGTCAACCAAAATATACTTGTAGTAGGTTTTTCCAAAAACCTTAAAGTCTTTGAGTTAAAAAATAATAGGATTATCTACACTGAACCAGAACAGCCTGGTTTTATTAGCTCTGTAGCCATTAATTATGACGGAAAAACTCTTGCTGTGGCAGGTAAAGATTGGGTAAGATTGTTGGACACAAAAACAGGAAAACCCCTCCATGCTATTAAGGGATGTTCTTATCCAAAACTAAGCAATATTGTTATTTCTGAAATTCCGCAAGCACTCCTTTGTGGTCAAACCCAGCATTTTACTGTTAAAGGTTTAGACCAGAATAATAGAGAGATGAGCCTTAACAATAAAGATGTTAAATGGGAAAGTACCGGCGGTAAAATCCAACAGGGTTTATTTACAGCAGGTCATAGGCAAGGAAAATTTGAAGTTAAAGCAAAAATAAGTTTTTTTGAGGCTTCTGTCACAATTACTATTATTGATATTCCTCGAAAAATTACTTATCTTTCTATTACTCCCCCTCGCCTTACTTTAGATTTTGGTAAAACTCAACAATTTACAGCACAAGTTTTAGATCAACAAAGAAATCTCATGCAGGAAACTGTATTATGGGAAGTAAATGGAGGTGGAACGATTGACCAAAATGGCAATTTTATAGCGGGAGAGAAGCAAGGAAATTTTGAAATCAGAGCTTCAGTTAGTTCAATTCATCAACTTGTTTTCATTACTATTATTGCACCTCCGAAGCTGACAAAACTAATTATTACATCTTCAATATATCGATTAGAGTTTGGGCAGACTTTTCAGTTTCAAGTTAAAGGAGTAGATCAGTATGGTGACAACATACAAACTGGAGCAATTACTTGGTTAGTAAGTAGTGAATGTGGAACGATTGACCAAAATGGCAATTTTATAGCTGGAAGCAAGCAAGGAGATTTTGAAGTTAGAGCTTCAGTCAGTTCAATTCGTGGAGTTATCCCAATTACGATTATTGCACCTCCGAAGCTAACAGAAATAATTTTTACATCCTCAACATCTCAATTAGAGTTTGGTCAGAGCTTTCAGTTTGAAGTTCAAGGATTAGATCAGTATGGTAACAACATACAAACTGGAAAAGTTACTTGGTTAGCAATTAGTGGAAACATTGATAATCAGGGCATATTTTATGCGACCGACCGAGAAAAAAGTGTTATTATTAAAGCAAGTATAGGGACAATTAACACTTGCACAGAAGTTAAAGTTTACGAACCTTCTCGGTTAACATTCATAGAGATTTTCCCTTCATCTGTTATTTTAGAGCCAGGACAAAGCCAAAAATTCAATGTGGTTGCTTTAAATCAACGAAGTGTAGAAATATCTGTCAGCGATATTGAATGGAATGCAACAGGCGGCTTCATTGATCAAAATGGCAATTTTTGTAGTGGAGAACAGCAAAAAGGTGATTGTCAAGTAACCGTTAATGTAGGACATTTAAGCGCTAACGCTGAAGTTACTGTTACTCCGGTTCTGAGAGGGCTAAAAATATCTCCTGAACAGGTAGAAATTAAACCAGAAGAAGAATTTACTTTAACTGAATTAGATCAGGTTGGCGCTCCTTTAGAAATAACGAATGTTAGACGGACAACTACGGCTCGTGGATCAATTACCGATAAAGGAGCTTTTAAAGGCGATTATAAAAAGCGCGAAGTTACTGTAACCCCAAAATTAGGAAAATTTAGCGATACAGCTAAAGTTATTCTCCTGCCTGTTTTAAGACGTTTAGAAGTTCAACCTGGTTTTGTTTATCTTAAATCAAGCGAACATCAAACATTTGTTGTTAAAGGATTCGATCAGTTCGGCTCTCCAATCGCGCCCGGTGAGGTTTATTGGGAAACAACAGGAGGTAAAATTGCTCAAGATGGTACATTAACTTTTACTCAGAATGAGCAAGGCTATTTTCAAGTAACTGCAACCTCTCAATTAGCTCCCAAGTATACACAAGAGATAAGAAAACTCTTTTTATATACTGGAATTTCTAGCAGAATAATATCTTACTTGATTTCTTATCAACCGCTGCTCCAAGAGATGTTTGCTTTAGATTCAGGTTCAACAGAGCCGGAAGAACACTTAGATGATTCAAGATTAGATTCAGTTTCAACAGATACCGATGAACACTTGGATGATTCAATAGTGGATGAGACACAATTAGATACAAATACAAAGACAGTCCAAGAGACGGATATTATAGTTGAAGCTGACGAACAACTAGATATAGAGAGAGATAAAACAACAGATATTGATACAATTGTAGATACAAATGTATTAGATTTTTTTACAGCTTTAGAAGGGTGGTTTTTGAAAAAGCTGCGAAAGCTAATAGCTAGGGTTTTCTTCTCTATCAGTCGTTTGTGTTTGAGTGAAGCGAGTGCACACTTAAGCGCTTCTGCTGATGTCTTTGTTTTGGCTGTTGAATACAATCCCTATAAATATTTTAAATGTCTTAATGTCCTTAATGGTCATTTTGATAATGATTTTGATTTTGATTTTGATCGTTATCATGGATATTATGGATATCATGAATTGATTCATACTTCTTTGGCTATTACACCAGATGGACAGAGACTTGTTAGTAGTCGTTGCTGGGGCGATACCATAAAAATCTGGAATTTAAACACTGGAGAGTTAATTAGTACACTGGAAGTTCCTCAACACTATATTAATCCTGTTGCTATTACTCCAGACGGGCAAACACTTATTAGTGGGGGTGCGAATAGCACCATAAAAATTTGGGATTTAAAGACGAACGAGTTACTACACTCTCTACATTGTTCAGATGCAGTTTATTTAGTGGCCATTACACCAGATGGGCAAAAATTTATTACTTTTGAGGATAAAAATATTATTCAAATATGGGATTTAAACACCCAACAAATCTTAAAAACATTTCATATTGATTGGAGTAATACTAACAAAATTGTTATTTCTCCTGACCAACAGAGAATAATTGTAGCAAGTCAAAAAATTATCAAATCCTATGATTTAATAACTGGAAAATTGCGAACTATTATAGGATGTGATTTAGGATGGATTTATGCTTGGGCTATTACACCGGATGGTAAAACACTCATCAGTAGCCATAATAACAACACGATTAAAATATGGGACTTAACGAAGAAATATCCAGAAGTTCGGCTAACTTTAAATAGTTCTGCTATAGTGTGGGATCTTACACTTACACCTGATAGTCAAAGAATTGTATCGGTTGGACATGACAATGGCGATTATGAGTCGTTTATTGAAATATGGGACTTAAATACTGGACAAAAACTTCACTCTATAGAAGAGTATTTCACCAGCTATATAGAAGAGCATTTCATAGGCTATATCAAAGAGAGTAGTGATGCAAAAGTCTGGCATTTAGCCTTCTCAATCCTTAAAGAGAAAGGATTACATACAACGCCATCATTAGTTATGCAAGTTATGAAAGTTTTGCAAGCTATGGACAGTGGCATATTGTCACACAGAAAGAGTCATCGAACGCCATCATTAGCTATAGCTATCCAAGTTGTGCAGGACTACCTAAAAGAGTATTTTTCCCGCGCTAATAGAGTTTCTTGCCTTGCAATTACCCCAGATGGAAAACAAATTATTACTGGTCACGGTGATGGAACTATTCGGATATGGGGAATCCCAGAGTTTAGTCGGTAAGAATAAATCGTGAAAATCACCTTTGTTACAATATACCGTCCGGGGATGAGTAGACCCGACACCTACCCACAAACTATGCAACCCATCCAAATTACCACCTTCCAAGCTTTGTGGCGCAGCTTGGGCCTGATAATCAAAGCCGCACCAATAGAACTCCGCAATTTAATAATACTCAACATCATCGGCGGTGCTGCCCCATCTGCCGTGCTTTTTTTAGATAAATTAATCATTGATGAAGTATCTCGGTTGCTGTCGCAAACCCAAACAGCACAGCCCTTTGCTTTGATGCTTTCCCGGCCAATATTGCTGTGGAGTATTGGCGGAGTCTTAAGTCTCAAGTTAGTCGGTGATGCCCTAGACACAATGAACTCTTTTGTCGCGACATCTTTGCGCGATCGCGTTCAAGGCTTTGTCGAAGGAAAAGTCCTTGAAAAAGTCGCCAATTTCGACGATATTGCCCTCTTTGAAAACCCCGAACTATTAAATATAGTAGAACTAGCCAAAACCGGAGTATCCAAAATACAGCAACTAGCATTTACCATCAGCATGACCATCACGGGAATTTTTATATTTATTCCATCGATAGGTCTTGCTGCTGCGATAGCTTGGTGGGTGCCAGTGCTGATGTTAATCTCATCATCTCCCTCAATTTATACCCAAAGAAAATATAGCCGAATCATCTGGAGAGTTCAAAGAAAGCAAGCTAAAATCAGCCGCGAAATGAACTTATCCAGTCGAGTCTTGACGGGCGAAGAATACGCTAAAGAATTGCGTTTGTTTGGCTTGCAGGAACTTTGGCTCAAACGCTGGCAGGGTCAGTTTTTGCAATTTTTTAGCGAGATGCAGCAAATCCGAAAAAAAGGAGCTTTTGTTGTACTTTTCTGGTCGATGTTTAGTAGAATTGGAGTGGCTTTGCCATTTATTTATGTGGTAATGGGAGCATTGGGAGGGCGCTATACTTTGGGGGATGTGGCGCTTTATTCGGGTTTGATTGTCCAAGTAAAGCAAAGTTTGCAGATACTGATTAGCACTTCTACTAATTTGTACGATATCTCTCTCAGCGTTAGTCCCATTTTTCAACTTTTGGAACTCCAACCAGAATTGCAGTCTCCGCTTGTGGATGTAGCATCTCGCCTGCCTAGTTTACCAGATGGCGGGCAAGATTCCCCCCCCACAAAAGATAAAATTGGCATCGAGATTAAGCATCTATCTTTCTGCTATCCCGGTAGCAATAAAAGCACAGTCGAAGATATCAACTTAACGATTAATCCGGGTGAAATGCTAGTGCTTGTTGGTGAAAATGGCGCGGGTAAAACCACCCTTGGCAAACTCCTCGGTCGCCTGTACGACCCGACAAGTGGTACGATCGACTGGAACGGCAAAGATTTGCGATCGTACTCTCTAGCATACGTGCGATCGCGCATCGCCGTAGTCATGCAAGATTACGCCCGTTTCCCCTCCACAGTCCGCGAAAACGTTGGTTTCGGCGACTTGCTTTCACTCTCGGATGACAGCGCAATTAACGAAGCTATTTCTGAAGCAGGAATTGCAGCTAAAGTCAACAGTTTAGAGCAAGGTTTAGAGACACCGTTGGGGAAACAATTAGAAGACGGCATCGACTTATCCGGGGGACAGTGGCAAAGAATTGCGATCGCCCGCGCCTTAATGCGGCTTTCTACAGCCGAAGTGCTAATTTTTGACGAACCAACCGCCGCCCTAGACCCCAAGACAGAACACGAAATTTACAGCATCTTCCGCCAAATAGCCGCCGGAAAAACAACCATAGTCATCAGTCACAGGTTGGGGTTGGCCAAAATTGCCGATCGTATCGCCGTCATGGAAAACGGTAAAATAGCAGAAATAGGAACTCACGACGAATTGATAGCAGCAAACGGAATTTACTGCTCAATGTTCACCCGTCAAGCTAGCAGTTATATTTAGAGTTAAACAAACAGTCCGCCGGGGGTTAAAACCCCTGTCTCATAGCGAAAGTCGGTTTTAACTCACATCTTGCACCATTCTCAAGAACAGGCAAGATGCCTGTTCCACAAAGAGTGAATTTTCTTGTGGAACAGGCATCTTGCCTGTTCCTAAAAAGCTTATTGAGAATGGTGCAACATCTCAGTTTAAACCGACTGGGGAGATATTGCAATGCTTGTTCAAAAAAGTGTCTTTCAGTCCTCTTTGAGAGGACTTTTGCTATGAGACGGGGGTTTTCAACCCCCGGCGGACTTGTGGGTTAGCGTGGGGAATTCGGCGCGGGTGATTGTGATAAATTATCGCGGATTTGCGATCTAATTTCTCTCGTTAGGTGGCGATAAACCGAGTTTCTGCGACAATTTTCAGTTGAGTACGAGAAATATCGGAAGAAATCCGGTTTCTGGGATGATTGTGCGAGATAGATTTATGATAGATTAATCTCATTTGTTTTGTGGCAAAGTCTCGATCCCCCCTAGCCCCCCTTAAAAAGGGGGGGACAAAAGTCAAATACAAATTCCCGCTTCTTAACGAGGGGATAAAAGTTCGATTCAAAGTCAACCCCTACTCCCCTTCTTAAGGGGGATTTAGGGGGATCTAGCCTTCGAGGTAAAGCAGAGATACCTGTTTTACTGTTGAATGCGATCTTTTTGAGAAAATTGTCAGAAAGTGCGAGCTATAATAAAACCAACCTAGTTGGCGATAATATCAACGATGGAAACTATAACTCTCAACCTACCTGCCGCCGTCGCTTTAACCGACGAACAATTTTATCAATTGTCCATCGCTAATGAAGAGTGGCGATTAGAACAAACCCCCGAAGGAGAACTAATTATTATGCCTCCAACAGGCGGCGAAAGCGGCATCAGAAATTCCGATTTGACTACAGACCTAAATTTGTGGAATCGTCAGACTCGATTGGGAAAAGTCTTTGACTCTTCCACTGTCTTTCAATTACCCAACGGTGCGAAGCGTTCCCCTGATGCTGCTTGGGTACTCCTAGAACGTTGGGAAGCATTATCCGCAGAAGATAAGCGCAAATTTCCTCCCCTGTGCCCGGACTTTGTAATAGAATTGCGTGAAGCGAAGCTATCCCGTAGGGAATCGCAAACTGATTCCCTAGAAACATTGCGGGCTAAAATGCGGTATTATCGAACTAACGGCTGTCGCTTAGGTTGGCTAATTGACCCGCAAACGCCTTTAGTAGAAATTTATCGGTTGTCTGAAGAGGTAGCAGAAGTGATTAATTTCTCTTTTGACCAACCGCCTACACTTTCGGGTGAAGATGTACTTCCCGGATTTCTTCTAGATATTACACCTATTCTCAATCCTTGACTCTCTCTCCATTTTCTTTAGTTGGCTGGCGAGAAACCGGGTTTCTGCGACAATTTTTGGTTGAGTACGAGAGATATAGGAAGAAACCCGGTTTTTGGGATTCACTGCGTGGCGAGAAACCGGGTTTCTGCGACAATTTTTGGTTGAGTGCGAGAGATATAGGAAGAAACCCGGTTTCTGAGATTCTTGTGCCTCCAAAAAGTCGATCGCAAATTATCTCCCCGTCAACGTATCCGCATAAGGATCGGGCAAAGCTTGCTGCACCTCCAAAAGCGGCAAAGGATCTCCAGTCAACGGTTGGCTAATCAAATTTTTTTTTAGCCCATCCCCCTTGCGATCGCGCTCTTGCAGCTTCAGCAATTCCTCTTGATAAACAGCAACAATTCGCCCTAAACTCAGCACCAAATCATCCCAATTATCATCTCCCACCAACTTCTCAGAAATTCCCTCAAATAACTCTCCCGCTTGCCTTTTTTGGACATAAGCTTTCAACAGCTTTCCCGACTTTTGCAAAACGGCCTGATAAATATCCCCATCCGACCACCACAGCCCCTGTTGACTCAGCAGCCAAGTCAAAATATACTCGCGAGCGTGTTGCTCCTTCACCCAGGCCGCGAGATACTGCAAATCTTCCATAGTTACAACAGTCTCCTAAAATTTCCTTAAAATGTCCGCTTGTTTGTATCTACCGTTACCGCGATCGACATAATACCTGCCTTATCATCACCTGCCTGCGTCATTAATATCCCTTAAATCTTAAAAAAACCCTACTGATTTACCAAACAGCAATTCTGAGAATATAAAAATAAACCTGAACCTCCTAGGTCTATTGTCCAATACTTTTAGTCCACCGGAAAGCGCTACACCCCGCCTCGCTTTCCTCTCTCGCAAATCTATCCTCAAGCGGGAACAACCAGCGGGTTATTAGCATGACAAAGCAAAATTTTGGTTTAATCGGTCTAGCAGTGATGGGCGAAAACCTCGCGCTCAACGTCGAAAGCAGAGGCTTCTCCGTGGCTGTGTACAACCGCACAGCAGCTAAAACCGACGAATTCATGGCCAAACGCGCCCCCGGCAAGAACATTGTAGCCGCCAAGACTCTGACAGAATTCGTCGATATCCTAGAAACCCCGCGCAGAATCTTAGTCATGGTGCAAGCGGGGAAACCCGTAGATGCAGTCATCGACCAGCTCAAACCCATGCTGTCACCGGGCGACATGATTATTGACGGCGGCAACTCGCTATACGACGACACCGAACGCCGCACCAAAGATTTAGAATCGATGGGACTGGGATTTGTTGGCATGGGCATCAGCGGCGGCGAAGAAGGCGCGCTCAACGGTGCTAGCATGATGCCCGGTGGCACGCGCACTGCTTACGGCCTACTAGAGCCAATTCTCATCAAAATTGCGGCTCAAGTAGATGACGGCCCCTGCGTCACTTTCATCGGCCCTGGTGGCGCCGGCCACTACGTGAAGATGGTTCACAACGGCATTGAGTACGGGGATATGCAGCTCATTGCTGAAGCCTACGATTTGCTCAAAAACGTTGGTGGATTGGACGGCAAGCAGTTGCAGGAAGTTTTTGCCGAATGGAATACCACAGACGAACTCAACTCGTTTTTGATTGAAATTACGGCTAATATTTTCAAGTACAACGACCCGGAAACTAAGCAACCCTTAGTTGAGGTAATTATGGACGCAGCCGGTCAGAAAGGCACGGGCCGCTGGACTGTAATGAGTGCTTTAGAATTGGGCGTGAGCATTCCCACAATTATCGCTGCTGTGAATGCGAGAATCATGTCTTCTTACAAAGACGAGCGCGTCCACGCTGCCGAAGAACTGACGGGCCCTACCGGCAAGTACGAAGGCGATACTAAAGAGTTTGTGAACAAAGTCCGGGATGCGCTTTACTGCTCGAAGATTTGCTCCTACGCGCAAGGTATGGCACTTTTGAGCGCGGCCTCGAAGTCGTACAACTATGACTTGAGTTTGAGCGAAATTTCCCGAATTTGGAAGGGGGGCTGTATCATTCGGGCTGGATTTTTGGACAAGATTAAAACAGCTTTCAATGACGATCCCGATCTGCCAAATTTGCTGTTAGCGCCGGAGTTCAAACAGAGCATTCTCGATCGCCAATCAGCTTGGCGGGAGGTGTTGGCTACTGCTAGCACACTGGGGATTGCAGTGCCAGCATTTAGCGCCTCGCTGGATTATTTCGACAGCTACCGGCGCGCTCGATTGCCGCAAAACCTCACGCAAGCTCAGCGTGATTATTTTGGGGCTCACACCTACGAGCGCACCGACAAACCGCGCGGCGAATTCTTCCACTCAGAGTGGACGCAAGTTTCTGAAGAGTCGCTGCAAACCGGTAGTGGTGATTAATTAATTTTTGTAGGGTGCGTTTCGGCGCACCTTACAAATAGACAATCAGATTACTGCCAACTAATCTTTTTCCTGAACCCACACGGATACTGAACCGCCTTGACAGCGAAACTCGCCCCAACCCCACTCGTTAGTAGAAACAGGTTCCTTAATATGCCCTGTTAAATCCACAAACTTAGCATGAGGTTTACCAACTTCCATCCACTTGAAACCCTCCGGGCCGTCACTCATAATTACTGCCATTGCCTGTGGATGTTTCCCATCGCCCAATCTCGTCCAGCCAATGGTATTCCAATGATCGAAATAGTCATATTGAGGGCCGTAGGCGAAGTGTTTGCGAGCATGGAGAAACTTGTCAATTAGCGATCGGTGAGAGGGCATAAAAATCTTATACCGATTGCCATCACGCCCCCAATCTTCATATTCTGCACCGTAATAATCGCCGTAGAAAACGCAAGGATAACCTTCTCTTCGCAATAGAATAATCGCATACGCAAGAGGTTTAAACCACGGTTCTACAACAGATTCAAGTGCTTGCAGCGGTTGGGAGTCGTGGTTTTCGACAAAGGTTACTGCATGAGCCGGTTGCTGCTGCATCATTGTACCGTCTAAGATGCGCCGCATATCGTAGTTACCGCCCTGTTGGCTGGCGTAATGAAAGTTGTAATGCAGCGGCACATCAAAAACTGACATTTTGCCCTTAACTGAACCGACATACCAGTGCAGAATATCGATATTTGGTGCCCAATACTCACCGACAACAAACAAATCTTTGCCGACATATCGCTCCATTTCATCCAACCATTCCGCAAAAAACCAAGACGATATGTGTTTGATGGCATCTAAACGGAAACCGTCGGCACCTGTTGTGTCGAGATACCACTTACCCCAGCGTGTAATTTCATCTCGTACCCATTGATCCTGGAAATCCAGATCGCACCCCATTAGATATGCAAAATTGCCATTTTCTAGGGCAACATAGTCATCAAAAATTCTCCCTTCTACCAAATAGACTGTGCCGCGATCGCCTGGATTGTATTCGTTGTAGTCTACTGCGTCAAAATGCCACCAGTGCCATTCAAATTGGGAATATTTACCTTGGCGTCCGGGAAAGTTAAAATTGGTGTAGCTTTTGATTTCTTGCAACCCACCTTTGGGATTTAGCCGATTGTTTTGAGGATAAGGAGTTGCCTTAAATATCTCTGCTGCATCTGCACCAATTTTGTGGTTGATAACTACATCGGCATAGACTTGAACCTGAGATTTGTGCAGGGCTGCGATCGCATCCAAATATTGCTGCTTAGTACCATATTTGGTGCGTATTGAACCTTGTTGGTTGAATTCTCCCAAATCAAATAAGTCGTAAACCCCATATCCAACGTCGCTTTTCCCGCCAATTCCTTTGTAAGCTGGGGGCAGCCACAGTGCCGTAAAACCCGCATCAGCCAATTCTTTCGCTTGATTTTTCACCTCATCCCACAGGGTTCCTCGATCGGGAATGTACCAGTGGAAATATTGCATCATCGTGCCGTTGATATCTGCCATTTTGCACCCTTGCCTTGAGATCATACTGATAATTTAAGCCTATCTTAGGCTACAGCATTGCCAATTGTCACTGTATGAATCGCAGTAATTTTTGCTAGAACTCAGGTTTGGGTGTGATTAAAGTTTTGTTGCAGTTCTCTAATCTAAAATCCCTTGACGTTTGTTTTCGAGATAGCTTTTAATATATTCGTCGTTAAAGAGCGATCGCCTGACTCTTTGAATAATACTTGAACTTGAGTGCACACAAACAGCCCAAGTCCAAGTTATTCAAGTTCAAAGCAAAGATTACCGGGAATCAAAACTATTCAACCAGCACTCGATCCTCACGTATCAACCGTTTGCTGCAAACCCTCTCGGTAGCTGGCATAGCGTGGAGTCCACCCAAACTGCTTGCGGAATGAGTCGCCCCCAACGGTAGTAGAAAGCTTTAACAAATCCACTTTGATTTCAGCAGTTAAGGGTTGTCATCTGGCAAAAGGCTGAACTAAGTAAATCAACGTAATTAAACCTAAAACTCTCTCCATGTTAGAGCCCCGACTTCTTTAATAAGTCGGGGCTCTGGGTATTCTGTTTGTTTGAAGTGGGCCTACTTACAGGCTATCAGGCTATTCAGTTTTAGGATTGGACCGGACGCGTTGGCGAAGAGCAAGAACATGGCTAGTATTAAGTTTACGAACTCTAATTTCATAGCTTTTTTCCTCCTTTGTTTTCCTTAGTGGGAGACTGGGTTTTCCTTTTCCGTAGCTCAATAGCCACATAAACAATCGCTCTAGCAATATGCGCCATGCTCTCAGCCTTCGCCAATTCATCCCTCCCTTCCGGGAAGAAGCTTTTGGATCTCAGAAACAAAAAAATTGGTTTGTTTTGATCCTAATCATAGATTAACGAACCTATACACTTATTTTAAAATGGTTTTCATGGATTGAGTAGCGATTGAGTAGCGTGATAACCGAACATTGCTAGCGGGAAATAATTGGTAATTTAAGCTTCTGTAAACCACTTGTTGAGGGGTGACAACTCTTGCCCATCGCTTAGCAGCGTATTTGCCAGTTGCGGGGTCAGGTTCACCACCACATCTGCATTGGTGGCCAGAATCGCATCCCTGAGTTCAACAGCATTGGATGGATCAGTTTCTACCGCTATTCCGCCGTGGGAACGCACGGTTGCTGCACCATCTTTGTCCTGCGTCAATCCGGTTACTTTGTGTCCCTGCCCTACAAACTGCCGGACGGTTTCTTGTCCGAGTTCAGTATCTGCACCTGTAATGACAATGCTCAGCTTTGTGTCTGTCATGTATTTTGATAACGTGTCTTCTATATGCTTACTATTTCTGACCGCAGTGGCGCGACCCTCTATTGATAGAAAAAGTAGTTATTTTAGAGATCAGTTGCTGGTAATTTTTCTACTGAATACCCAGATCCCCGGCTTATTAAAGAAGTCGGGGATCTAAAAAAGACGATTTTAGGTTAAATTTCTCAGTAATTAAGATCACAATGTGCTTGTGATATTGGTAGATAAATATACTGAGGAAATGTGGTATAATAAATAATCCTTTTAAATCAATGTAATATTATGTGGCCTTTTATAGTAGGAGGCGCTGCCGTTGCCGTTGCTATTGCAAAATCGGTAGTTGATAGATGGAAAGAAGAAGAGAAAGAAGAAGAGAGAAAAGAAGAAGAGGAAAAAAAACGTTTATTAGACAGTGGAATTTTGGAAGTAGATGAAATGACAGGGAAAGAGTTTGAAAGATTTCTAGATGTCCATTTTAGAAACTTTGGTTATGGTGTTACTTTAACTCAAGATAGTCAAGATTATGGGGCGGATTTAATTTTATACAAAGATGGATCAAAAACAGTGGTTCAAGCGAAAAGAAGCAAAAATCCAGTTGGGATTAAAGCAGTTCAAGAAGTAGCAGGAGCCGTCAGACATTACAAAGGAAATAAAGGCCGAGTCATCACCAACAACAGATTTACCGAAAATGCTTACAACCTTGCTGAATCTAACGACATAGAGTTATGGGATAGAAAAACGCTCATCGAATTCATCCTGACAGCTAAGAAGTGTAAATAATTTATCTCCCCAAGTAAGTTATATATAAAAGATGCACTGCTTTCCCATCATCTTTAACCTCACTGATGAATCATGCTGCAAATTTCTAATACTGTGTTCATTCCCGATCGCGAAATCGAGATTAGTGCAATTCGCTCTCAAGGCGCAGGGGGGCAAAATGTAAATAAGGTGGCGAGTGCGATTCACTTGCGCTTTGATATCCCAGCTTCCTCATTGCCCGATCGCTACAAGCAGCGTTTGTTGCAAATCAACGACCAGCGCATCACCTCTGAAGGTGTGATTGTCATCAAAGCGCAGGAACACCGCAGCCAGGAACAAAACCGGGAAGAGGCTTTGAGACGGCTGCAAGAACTGATTAAAAGTGCGATCGTCATACCGAAAAGGCGCAAACCCAGCAAAGCAACTCGTAGTTCCCAGCGCAAGCGTCTCGACAGCAAAACCAAGCGAGGGCAGATTAAAGCTTTGAGAGGGAAAATTACGGAGTGATTGATATAGCAATCCTTGCAGGAGTCGTAAATTTTTGACCCCACCCCAACCCTCCCCTTATCAAGGGGAGGGAGTAAGAAATTCACAAATGATTTAGGATGGCTATAATATCAATTCCTATTAAAATTAGGATATAATTGTAGGTGATGATTGTTAATTTTAGGAAACAACCATGACAACTACTACAAGTAACGAGCCGACGCTGGGGGATGTTATTGAAAAGCTAGACAAGCTATCGGCTGAAGTTGAGAAATTATCAACTGATGTTGAGAAAACTAATGACAAAACAGACAGATTCAATGACAAATTTGATAACTACCAGAAAGCTACCCAATGGGTTGTGCAACTTGCTTTCACTTTGATTGCAAGCGCCACTATCACGGTGATTATCACTTCTGTTCTCCGTAAGTAATACCAAATCCTACTTTAATATCCTTTTTATAACTTGCTTGTTAGATGCCCGACTTCTTGAAGAAGTCGGGCATCTAATCTGCTTTTTTAGGTTGGTCTAATTAGAACTAAGCAACAAAAGTTGTCAGTCGGGATTTGGTGGGCCTAAGTCGTTCGGTAAATCGTTAAGCGTTTTTCCCAAAGCTTTGCAAAGAGCTTTCATTTGAGCAATGGTCAGTTCGGGTTCGTCTAGTCCTCGTTCCCAGTTACTGATTGCTTGTTGACTTAGGGTTTTTGCGCCCGTTTTGTCGGGAATTTGTTTTGCTAAAGCGGATTGCGATAAACCCACAGCCTCCCGCAAGATTTGCAGTGCTGGTATATCTTTGGACTCTTGAGTTTGTTTCTTTCGGGGCATATCATGGGAAATCTACAAGCAAACTTGTTGACAACCGGGAGGTTTACAAGTATCCTTGTTAAAGATAGAGACAACAGAAAGGCGGCTGCTTTAGCCGGACGGTGGAAACGCTTTGGTTTAGCGAGCTGCCTTATTTGTAGTTTCTACCCATTATGCCTGCATACCCTTAGTATTTTCCGGGCTTGGGTGCATGACTCAAGCCCCTTTCCCTAGACTTTTCCGAACCCCTGCGGGTTAGTTGTCGTTCGAGGAGGGCTCACGACTTGGTAAGTCATCGGGAATTTTGGTTACGTCTAATCCTAAAAGCTCAAACATAGTTTTTAGAGAAACCTGGTACAGGTTAGCCATAGCAAGTATGTTTTCAGCATTAGGTAGAGCCTTGCCTAATTCCCAGTCAGCTTGTCTTCGCTCGGAAATTCCGATTTTTTCTTTGACTTGAGGGCGTGTTAGTCCAGCTTGTTCTCTGAGTAGTCTCAATGGAGACTTCTCCTTTTCTTGTAAATCTTCTTCTATCATAGGACGAAATATTCATGATGTAAACGTCTTGACAAGGACTTGAATAAGACGTAAACTTCATGTTGGTAGGCAAAACAAAGGCGGCCGGGCGAGCCTCCAAGGTCAAAATGCAGGTTTGAAGAACCGCCTTATTTGTTGTGTCTATCAATTATGCCTGCATACCCAAGCGTATTTTCGGGGGTTGGGCGCATAGCTGGTAAAAGTATAGTCATTTATAGACATGGGAGGCTTCAAGTCCCTCCCCTTTCACTTTTACTTTGAGCGGA
>NZ_JAUBUC010000207.1:0-1755 GCF_036705285.1 Microcoleus sp. B4-C1
GCCCGTCTTTTTTGGACGGGCGGGACGCCCATCCCACTTTCAAGAGTGGAAGTTATTTAATTCTCATTCCTAAGTCCGGGAGTTGTAAGTTTTGAGTTAAACCAAAGTCCCGACACAACTCATCAATCATAACTCGCTCGTTCCGGTAGTGTTCCATAACTTACTCGCGTTTGGAAAGACCAGCCAGCGACCAAGTTAGGCTCACCATCATTAAGCGGCCGAGAGCCTTCAAACGGTCTTCGGCGTTATTTTCAACCAATTGAGACAGAGTTTCAGACTTAAGATTTTTCGACAATTCTTCAGCAGTTTCTGCTGGTTTTTCCAACTGGGGTTGTTCAGAAGATGTCTCAAGGCTGACTTGTGGCTGCTGATTTTTTTCTTCGGTCATTTTCTGAGTCACATCCTGGAGTTATTGCATACATAACCCTTAATACAAATGTAATTTATTTGTATCCGGGATTTGGCGAGTCAAGTTTTCCGTACCCGACAATCGCAGTTACCAACTGACTTAAAAGTTGTGATTTCAGTTGTTAGCTATCTTAAATAGCACTTAGCCAATTTTCCTCAGAAAGCCGATTTTTTCACAGATAGGTCGTCCTCAACGAATTTTTTGTAAGAAACGGAGTTTCTGAGCCTAAGTCCTGTTAAATTCACAACTCACGCACTACTACTGATGATGCACATCACTGAATTGTTATATTTACTTAACAGTAATATTTCCGAGATTCTGATATTGTTAAAGCTTAACAATTAATTTTGCTCGGATTTATCTCAATCTGCAAGCAAGTGTCTGGAAATTATTAACAAACTGAAGGTGTAGAGCCGATGGCAATTTATGTTGATACTGCAATTGTAGCGGAAGCCGCACGGGCGAGCAAGTTCGGATGGATAGCGGGAATTACTACTAATCCGACACTTTTGGCAAAAAGCGAGTTATCTCCTGAGCAAACCCTTAAACAACTGGCACAACTGATTCCAGGGGAAGTGTATTATCAGCTAATGGCATCTGATGTTGATGGCATGGTAGCAGAAGGAAAAGCGGCTTTTGAATTAATTGGACAGCAAACAGTTTTGAAAGTTCCAGCAACGGCGGCTGGTTTTCAAGCAGTCGCGCATTTGTCACCGTCCATTCCTTGCGCGGTGACGGCGATATACAGCGCATCACAAGCAGTTGTCTCAGCAGAAGCGGGGGCTAAATATGCGATCGCCTACGTGAATCGCGCCACCAGATTGTTGGGAGACGGTTTTGCCTTAGTGCGGGATATGGCAAATGTGTTGCACAGAAGTAATACTGAGATTTTGGCAGCTAGCATTAAATCGCCGGAAGAAGCGGTGAAGACTTTGTTAGCTGGCGCCCATCATTTAACATTGCCTTTTGATGTGTTGCAGGCGATCGCAGTTCACGAATTATCCCAGCAAACAGTTGATGAATTTGCCCAAAACGGGCGGGGAATTTTGGGATAATACCAAATTTATGTGAAAAGTGCAAATTGCGAATTCCTAATGGGTAATTGGTATGGGTTTTGAATCACTAATATCAAATAGGCTAACATCCGAATGATGCCGATCGTGCGAGCGTCCTGCTCTCGATGAGAACTCACGAGCGGGACTCTAGCTTGCAGGGTAAATTCCGAGTCACCGTATTTGATAGGACTGATGAGTGAGGACTACTAACTAAGGATCGCGAATTAAATAACTTACAATTTTAATTGTTATTGTGGGATGGGCGTCCCGCCCGTCTTTTTTGGACGGGCG
>NZ_JAUBUC010000128.1:0-15409 GCF_036705285.1 Microcoleus sp. B4-C1
TTATTGTTTTTGTGGGTGGGGCGCCCCGCCCGCCCAAAAAGGCCGGGCGGGACGCCCATCCCACTTTCAAGAGTGAAAGTTATTTAATTCTCATTCCTTAGCAGGTTTTCATCAGCAAGTTCGGTCAAATCTGGTTTCTAAATTGTGACTATATAATACCCTAAATTGCGCCGTTCTTCCACAAAATTCCTAGATATTTTTTATTCACCCCAGATCCGTCCTATAAAATTTTATTTTTACAACCTCTGAATAGATTTAAATCCAACTAATATAACATAATTTCTTTGCTGTCTGTTAGCTAAATCACACATTTTTATAAAACATTAAGATAGAATAGTATAGCGATAAGCTTTTAACGCTACTAGGGTGCTAACATTATGAATTATTTGCTAAGTTGGCCTTGTGGCTGCTGCGACGATTGGAAAGATAGTTCCGAGAGTGCTGTGGTACTCAGAAACGGGCAGCGCATTTGTCAGTCGTGCTACCAGCGCAAATACAAGAATCAGAAGCTATTCGCTAGACGCAGGCGATCGGACATATCTGTATCACGGCAGACAGTAACAGATACTGTCGCTTATTAATAATGCGCGAGCATTGGAATAAAGCCAAGTATTTCGACAAACTCGCATCAGCGGTGGGAATTAATAATCAACAAAAAAAAGAATGAATTTCGTCATCAGTCATCAGTCATCGGTCATTGGTGATCTGTCACTAATTTACTTATTTATCATCAGTCACTTGAAAAGCAGGTAACAGATTTTAACTTAAAAAACTAATGACTGACGACTAATGACTAATGACTAATAACTAAATGATAGTTCCATCAGGAATCGTGGCATTTTTCAGGACTACGATAATGCCGCTGCGGATGTAAAAACCTTGGTTTTCACGGTTGGCTTCTTCCACTCCGTCTTTATTAATTATTTGAACATTGCGGCCGATGCGGGCATTTTTATCCACAATCGCGCGGCGAATTGTAGTATCTGCACCGATACCGAGGGCGACGCCGCCGTTGTCCAAACTCGAATGCCGTTCGGCGTCGGGTTCGTAGAAGTCAGCACCCATTACCAGGGTGTCTTGAATTGTACATCCAGCTTCAATGCGCGATCGAACTCCCAACACAGAATGGTCGATCCGGCACTGTTTGAGAATGCAGCCTTCAGCAATAATCGATTCAGTCACGTGAGTATCTAAAAGCTTAGTCGGCGGCAAGAAACGCGGGCGAGTATAAATCGGCGCATTTTCATCGTAGAAACTGAAAGGCGGCTGAGGCTGTTTGGTCAGAGCCAAGTTAGCATCGTAAAAAGCCTCAATGGTTCCGATATCTTCCCAATAATCGTCAAACAAATAAGCTTGAACGTTGTGGTCTTTTGCATTATTCGGAATAATCTCTTTACCAAAATCAGTTTGGTTGGGAGATTCTTTCAGAAGTTTAATCAGAACTTCTTTTTTGAAGACGTAAATCCCCATCGAAGCAATGTAAGGACTTTCCTGAGCCTGCTGCGCTGTCAGTCCCAGTTTAGTAGTATCCACCTGCATTTGTTTGAGCGCATCGCCTTTTGGCTTTTCGCTGAAAGAAACAATGCGGCCGCTGTCGTCGATTTTCATCAAACCAAAATCCGAGGCCCGCTTCTCGTCCATTGGCAACACCGAGAGGGTGATATCGGCGTTGGTTTCGCGGTGTCTCTGCACAAACTTCTGGTAGTCCATGCGGTAGAGGTGATCGCCCGAAAGAATCAAGTATTCGTCAACGTCCCACTCTTCTAGCAGCCAGAGATATTGGCGAACTGCGTCGGCTGTCCCTTGAAACCAGTTGGGGTTTTCCTGAGTTTGCTGGGCGGCGAGCACCTCGGCAAATCCCTCGGTGAAGCCGGAAAACTGGTAGGTGCGAGCGATGTGACGATTCAGGGATGCCGAGTTGAATTGCGTGAGGACGTAGATTTTGACTATTTCCGAGTTGATGCAGTTGCTGAGAGGAATATCGATGAGGCGATATTTGCCTGCGAGGGGAACTGCGGGTTTGGCTCGCAATTTGGTTAGGGGGTAAAGGCGGGTGCCTACACCGCCACCGAGGATGATGGCTAAAACTTTTTTCAAGGAACTTTCTCCCTAGGGTCGATTAACTCTCCAAGTACAGTGTCGGATGGTGAGGGCTTCTTGACAAGGGGGGGGAGCAAGGAAGTTTTGAGTTTTGAGTTAGGAGTTGAGTCGCTTACCCACAAACCGGGTTGTTTAATCCCAATACTTCTTCAAACCCTCAATAAGAGTTATAAAACCCGGTTTAGAAGAGTTGGATTGTGTGCGGGGCTGGAGTTAGGGGTTTTGAGTGGTGAGTTAAAATACCCCTCAATCAATAATGGATATTTAAAAAAGTTGGGAGTTGTGAGTTAAAACACCCTTCAATAAATAAAGGCAGTTTAAGGAAAGAATAAGGTTCGGGGTTTTGGCTGTTAATAACAAGTTTTTTGGGTAAATTCCCGGTTTTCACAATTTCTCGATCGAGGCTCATGGCGCTATTGTTCTTTTTCAAGGCCGGTCGATCGCACCACCACGGGCGCTGACGCTGTTTATAGGCCCTTCCTCGCGATCGGGTTCTGCTGGAATTTGATCGGGTTCTTTTGGCTGGCGCTCCTGTTATCTGAGTTTGTCCGACTCCACACCAGTCAGAAAGCGCCGCCCGCCGGGACGATAAATTTCTTCTAGGTAGAGTCAGTTTTCCATCTTAGATTGACTGCAAATTTGTGTAATATTTTACAATTTGTCGATCGACAAAATGGGATAAAATGTCTATTCTCTACCAAAAGTTAGATCCGCTAGAAACATCTGCTACTGTAGCCTAAGCCGTAAAAGCTAGAAAAAGTGTATGCAAATTCAAACGCCGGACTGGGTTAAAAACGCCGTATTCTACCAAATATTCCCCGATCGCTTCGCCAAAAGCAAACAGCCCCGCAAACGCATGCTGCAAAACTTCATGTGGGAAGAATGGCACGCAATCCCCACCCTGCAAGGCTACAAAGGGGGGGACTTGTGGGGCGTGATGGAACAGCTAGACTACTTGCAAGACTTAGGCATTAACGCAATTTACTTCACCCCCATATTTCAGTCGGCCAGCAATCACCGCTACCACACCCACGACTACTATCAAGTCGATCCGATGTTGGGTGGCAATCCAGCTTTTAAAGAGCTTCTAGACGCAGCTCACGATCGCAACATCAAAATCGTCCTCGACGGCGTATTCAACCACGCCAGCCGCGGCTTTTTCTTCTTCCACGACATCCTCGAAAACGGCCCCGGTTCTCCTTGGCTCGATTGGTTTAAAATTGAAGGCTGGCCGTTATCTGCCTACGACGGCAATTTTCCTGCTAATTATGCCGGTTGGGATGGGAATCGAGCCCTTCCTGTATTCAATCACGAGAATCCAGAAGTGCGAGAATACATCATGGAAATCGCCGAATATTGGATTAAATTCGGCGTCGATGGCTGGCGGCTGGACGTTCCTTTTGAAATTAAAACCCCGGGATTTTGGCAGGAATTTCGAGACCGAGTTAAAGCAGTTAATCCCGAAGCTTACATTGTGGGCGAAGTTTGGGAAGATGCGACAGAATGGCTCGACGGTACTCAATTTGACGGGGTGATGAATTATCTTTTTGCTGCACCGACTATTGCTTTTGCAGCGGGGGACAGGGTTGATTTAACTCAAATTGAAGGCCGTGCTTACCATCCCTATCCGCCGCTTTTTGCTAAAGAGTACGGCGACAAAATTCAGCAGGTTTTGGAAATGTACCCGTGGCCCATACAGCTAACTCAACTTAATTTGTTGGCCAGTCACGATACTGCGAGGTTGTTAACAATTGCAGGAGGCGATAAAGCTAGTGTCGAACTCGCAACTTTGCTGCTGTTAACTTTTCCGGGAGCTCCTAGCATTTACTACGGCGATGAAGTTGGTTTGCCCGGTGCTCTCGATCCCGATTCTCGCCGCAGTTTTCCCTTACAAGCTCGCTGGGAACTTGATGTTTTAGATTATCACAAGCAGTTGATAGCTTTGCGTCACAAATACGCTGCCCTCCGCACTGGTTCGTACCAAGTTCTGTTTGCTGAGGGAACGGTTTACGTTTTTGCCAGAATTTTGGGGGATGAGGAAATAGTTGTTGCTGTCAATGTCGCGACCGAAGAAGCTAATATTAGCTTTGAGCCAGCTAGTTTGAAATCTCCTCACGATAAATTGCTGTTCGGTAAAGGCGAGTTTGTTTGGAAAGGTGACGGGGAAACTCGCCTTTTAGAATTGATGCTGCCGGCGCGATCGGCATTGATTTTAGGTTCTGATAATTAGTTCAGCAATTACGCAAGTGTCACGATCCAATCGACTTGTAGGGTGCGTCAGACCGATTGATGGACAGATGATCGAGGGTTTGGGATCTGACCCACCTTACTAATTGTGACACTTGCGTAAGTTCTCTAGTTTAAAATGTAAGGTGCGCCCATAATCACCCTACTAAATCTAGAGATGCCGCAAGTTTGATTATGCTGCAAGCAATGCTGGTATAAGGTGCCGGTGTTTGCAATAAATCTAACAAACCAGCCGCTTCAATAACAGTCACGGGTGTTTTGAAAGAGTCTGCATTGGTGGCAGTCTGGACAATATCAGCCATGAGATTTTTCAGGAGTGCAAATAGCAGAAAATCCATCAACGGCGACAATCATTTTAGCAATTTACAAATAGCAAAAAATGAATCGGAGGGATGATGATTATTTTAGCCATTATAAGTTAATTCGGTTGCCGACCCGGATGGCTCGGCGCGATCGACCTTTTTGGCTTATACTTGGCTTCCCTCCTCCCCCTTGCGGAAAAACTGCTTGAAAATCTCTCCGGGTTCTCTGTCCCAGGTGTCGATATGTTCGTAAATTAAGCCGTCTTTGTCCAGTTTATAAGTAGAGTAGCCGTTAAAAAAAATCCGAGCTTTCCAGGGAACCCGCAGTGTGCCGCGAACAGTCCAATTTGCCACAATACTATCATGGGCTGTCTGACCTACGTCGTGCAGGTCGAAGAAAATCTCGTTAAAGAATAGCTGCCCGTGAAATCGCAGAGTCCAAAAGATAATGCGATAGTTAATTTTTCCTTTAAATTTGTTAACAGGGTCTTGAAAATAAACATCTTTTGTGTAGATGTCGTAGGAGATGTCTTTTTCAAAAAGCGTCGGGAGATCCGCTTTCAGGGTGTCTACTGCTTGTTCTACCTGCATTTGATATTCGATCGCACTCAAACGACCACCTTGTGACAGTATTAATTTATGACTTTAAATGAATAATCTCGATCAGCAGCGGGAGGAGAAAAAAATTGATACTTCAACCAGCTCTAATCTTACCTCTAATTATATTGTCCGCCTCGGCTTTTCTGCTGACCCGGACTTGCGAAATCGAAACCTTGGCACAGATTTGACAGAACACCCCCACTCCTCTGACATTCTCGCAGAAATCAACAGCGGTAAGCTGTTGATGGTAGATAGCCGTCGCCGGAACGGCCTAATTTTGATTAAACGTTTCCACGCGGAGTTTGCCGGGCCTGGGGCTGCCGTTGGGGGCGCTTTTGATGTTGACTCTGTGCAGGCGATTCCCGTGGGCGATTTTTGTTTGGTTTGCCCTCACTCTCCCCAAGAAATACAGAAAGCTTTGGGAATTCGGCGGCAGTGGGTGCGGTTAATGGAACAGTTAACGGCAAAGCCTACAGCTTTGGAACGCGCACAAATGGTTTTAACTCAGTTTGAACAATATTTGGATTCGGAAACGGTGGCACAAATTCCCGATGAAGCTTTGGCACTTTTAGTAGGCGTATTTCCCCAAACCATTCGGGCGGCGCGACAAATTGATAATTAAAAATGTTATTACATCATTTTAGCCGTAGGTTGGGTTGAGGAACGAAACCCAACACAACCGATGTTGATGTTGGGTTTCCATTATCGTTCCAACCCAACCTACGCAAGATTTGTTGCCAAATTAATATTCATTATTCCTGACCAACTTCATTGTCCCATTCAATCAGAACATTCGCGCCCCAATCCCTTGAATAAGAACCATCCTGCACATAGCGATGAAAACTGGAATATTCCCAATCCCGTGGTGCGGCAACTAATCCATGCTTGACCGGATTATAATGAATGTAATCCACATGATTGGCAAAATCCACTTCATCTCTAATTTGATGCTCCCAAAACCGCCTCTGCCAGATAGCTTGCTCACCTTTTTTCAAACGAGACACTGAACGATTTTGTTTATATTGCTCAGGACAATTACGACTGAAATAATTCTTGATCAATCGCCAGCGACTTGAAAAATTAGCATCTTGAGCGGGCAGCGTCCAAATACAATGGAGATGGTCGGGTAAAACAACAATAGCATCAATTGTAAAGGGAAATCTAGCTATAACATTGCGTAATGCAGCGCGAAGCAACTCTACCATTTCGGGGTCAGAAAATAAGCGTTGGCGCTGATAGGTAACAATAGTAAAAAAGTAGGTAGCTCCGGGACTTTTTAGACGACGATACTGCATGGGCTAAGCACTCATTTTTATAATGTAGGTTGGGTTGAGGCACGAAACCCAACATTCTGTATAAGCCGTGGAGTTGAGGAATGAAACCCAACATTATTAATAAATTGGGTGTTGGGTTTTGCTATCGCTCAACCCAACCTACAGAATGCCAGCTTACTTAATAGTGTAGGTTGGGTTGAGGCACGAAACCCAACACTCTATGTAATTTGATTAATTTCGCTGATTCGACACCATTTTTAAGGAGTTTTGTCAATTCAAAATCGCTGCGATTCGATCGACTGTTCGCTGATTTTCCTCCGGGCTACCCACCGTAATTCGCAAACCTCCTCCAGTATGCCTAATTAAAGTACCCCGCTCTTTTAGCTGCTGCATGATTTGTTTGTGTTCCTGTTCAGCAGATTCGCCCTCAGCGGCTTTCACCCGCAGGTAAACGAAGTTAGCCGCACTCGGCCAAACTTGCAATTTTTGATGCTGAGTTAGCGCTGCAATTAATTTGGCTCTTTCTGATAGAGTTTCGGGAATAGTTGCTAGCAATAACTGGCGCTGCGCTAAGGCTAACTCGGCGGCCGTTTGCGAGAAACTGGGAAGGTTGTAGGGGAGGCGGATTTTTTCTAAGGCGGCTGTGAGTTCGGGATGGGCGATCGCATATCCGACTCTCATTGATGCTAGTCGAAATGCTTTGGAAAATGTCCGCAAAATTATCCAATTCGGGTGATGGTGCAATTGGTCTGCTAAAGTATTTTGGCTGAATTCAAAATAAGCTTCGTCAATTACTACTAATATCTCTTCGGGTAAAGTTGACAACCATTCTATTTCATCTGGTGTCAAAGCATTGGCTGTGGGCGAATTGGGGTGAACGACAAAGACGGCGCGCACGGGGGGATTTTGATTTTGGGCTATCGCCCTTTTAGCCGCCTCGATATCGATTTCAAAAGTCTCCTCTTTTCGCTGAGCACTGACAACGGGAATGCCGAGGGTTTGGGCGATTATTCCATACATCGAAAAGGTGGGATTCGCAACGAAAATAGAGCCTGTACCGCCTAAGCAAGTAGCTATTAAGATGGATCTAATTAGTTCGTCGGAACCGTTGCCCACAGAAATATTGTCGGCTGTAATGGCGGTTTTTGGCACTGTAACCCCCCCTAGCCCCCCCTTGTTAAGGGGGGGGACATTTAGGGATTCATTGACGTATTGGGCGAGCGCCTCTTTGAGCGCTGCGTGCCCTCCGTCGGGATAGCGATTTGTCTCAATTAACTGCTGGTAAGTCCAAGCTAGCTTTTTTTTTAATTCTTCTGGCAAGTCGTAGGGGCATTCGTTGGTATCGAGGCGATCGATCGCACTTTCCGAGTGCGCTGGTTCTCCTGATGTGCCGCCCGGATGGGGAGTGTATGCGGTAAGTTCGGCTAACTCTTTTCGGATAAAGGGAAGCATGGTATAATTTACGACTTTTTATTTTAGATTATCTGCTTAGAAGCATCTGAACTTAGCATAGAGCTTGTTCTATCTCGAAAGCAAGAGGAGAGAAGGAATTGAGTTTCTGTCGATCGATTGATGCGTCGGCTGCGGCCAAGTGATTATTCTTAGAAAGTAACTGCTAATAGGTGGAAACCAAGTATGAAACTCAAGACTTCCGATATATCTAAAAATGTCGCCGCTACCCTCATAGCTTTGAGTGTGGCGATTCTCCCTTCAGCGCCGGCCTGGGCTCAAACGGACTCAGCTCCGGCACAGAACAATACTGATTCTAATCGAGTTATTCTAGACACCACTCCCTTTCAAGAAAGCAAGCGCGACAATAATCATTGGGGTGCTTTGGGTTTGTTGGGCATCCTCGGTTTGGCGAATCTCTTTCGCAAGGATGAACCCAAACGCTACCGCGATCCGATGGGCGAATAATTTTTTAAACTGCCATCCCACAAGCCAAAAAACCAAATCAACCGTCGTGGATTCAGAAACCGGGTTTTTTACCGAAAGACTGGATTATTGCCTTTAATCCGAGTAACAAATCCGGTTTCTTTGATATATTTGGGTATTTTGGCCACAAAGTTTGTTTATTCAATCCCGCCACAAAGCAATGCCGCCCAATAAACCGCTCACATTTGGTACTATTTTAACCTGCGGCGGTAACTCAAAAACTATCTTTTTAGTATTGCCGCCGCCGATGTAAATGCGATCGCAGTTAAAGAGATTTTGCAGATAGGTGAGCGCTTTTTCCAAACGGCGATTCCATCTTTTGGAACCGACTGTATCTAATGCCGATCGCCCTAATTGCTGTTCATAAGTTTCCCCTTTGCGAAACGGGTGATGCCCTAATTCTAGATTTGGCACCAATATACCATCGACAAATAAGGCAGAACCGAAACCGGTGCCCAGGGTAATTACTAATTCTACCCCCGTCCCAGCCATTGCTCCCAATCCTTGAATATCGGCATCGTTAGCCACTCGCACAGGTTTCCCCAAGCGATCTTTAAGGGTAGTTTCTAGGTCAAAATCTATCCAAGACGGATCTAAATTCACTGCGGTTTTGATGACGCCTAGACGCACGACGCCGGGAAAACCGACGGATACTCGGTCAAATTCCCCTTGTCCGCTTGCTAAAGAGGCGATCGCCTCTAATACGGGTTCTGGTTTTGGTGGTTGAGGCGTTTCTAAACGGCTGCGTTCCGTTTGGGGCTCGCCTTCATTGTCCAAAACCATAACTTTGATGCCACTTCCGCCAATGTCAACGGCTAAGGTGCGAGTCGATCGATCTTGTTGAGTCATTTGATTGTTAAGACTTGCAAGTTGGTCAAATTTTAATTTTTGAATTGGCAAAACTTTTGAATCGCTTCCCAAATTTCCGCTAGGACATTTCCCAAAGAATGATCGTCTTCTAATTCGATTAATTGCACCCAGGGACGGTTAGCGGCAAAATCTCTGCTAGCTTGAATCGGTATTATTGTATCATGCTGGCCGTGAAGGATTAACGTAGGGACTGACCGCATTAATTTTTCTTCAGGGTATTGAGCCATATCTGCCAAAAACTGATAATTCAGCGGCAGATAACCTTGTTCGCCGTAGTGGTAAACGGGCAAATATTTCTCCGACTGCCACTTTTCTAACTGTTGCTGTCCCAACAGCGGCAGCCAGTGGGAGATAAATTGAAAAGCCGGTGCTAACAAAACTATTTGTTTTACTGACAATTGTCGCTGGGCCAACCAAGCCGCTGTCAGCCCCCCAAAACTAGACCCAATTATTGTAACTCCCCCTAATTGTTCCTTGTCTGCCGATGGGGAGGATATCGAATTAGGGGTTTGCAAAAATTCTGTTTCTATTTGCTGCAACTGGCGGGTGAGGGTGAGACCGGAAAAATCGTTTTGATTGAGATCGGGAGTTTTTAGGTCAATTTCTAGGGACGAAAAGCAATCTCGGAAATATCTTGCCTTAAGGGAATCGGGACTTGATGCAAATCCGTGTAAATAAATGTAACTCGAATGGTTTTTTAAATTCATTCAGTAATTGATATTTAACAACAAATATTAATTATAACACCCACAGCCCCGACTTCTTAAAGAAGTCGGGGCTCTAATAAGCCGTGAACAAAATGGCACTATTACTGCGGTTTTTGACGGTTTTGCATCCGGTTTTTAGCATTTTGTCGGCGCTGCTGCATCAGTTGAGCGAATTGGCTGCGCTGTTCAGGCGTGAGCACTTCTCGCAATGCGAGTGTATTTTCAAATTGCACCTCTTCAAACTGCTGTCTCAATCCCATTATTTGACGGTGTTTTTCACGAATTTCGCTGGCATTTGCCGTGCCGGACATCATCGTGTCCAATTCTTGTCGGGCTTGGCGAACTGCTTGCATTCGCTGGGAAAGTTGGTCTTTGTAGCGATCGCGCACGGCCTGCATTTTCTGCTTTTGGTCTGCGCTTAAATTAAGTTTCTCGAACATCCCACCTTCCATGCCAGCGGGTCGATTTGGACGCTGATTTTGGGCAATTGTTTCCGGTTCTAAAGGATTAGGAACTGCTATTGCTGCGGCTGTGCTGCCGAGAGTCAGCATTAAAACGGCTAGGGCAGAAATACGACGAATTGACATGAAAATTACCTCTTTGATATTACTTATTTGTTGGCGGTTCGCTTTCCGAGGAAACAGGGAAATTCAACCAGTCTGTTGGCGGGCGATCGGTCATATTTTCTTGAGGAGAGTCATGGAGTACACCCTCCCAGTTAGTCACTAAAAATGCTTCTAACTTAGCTGTTTCCTCATCTGGTAATTGTGCAGTCTCAAACGGACGGTAGCCAGACCAAAAAAGTAGCAGGCTAGCAGCAATCGCAGACGACACACCCCACTTAGAAACAGATGATATTTTTAACCTGTCATGAGACTTAGGTGACGTAGTTCCTCGCCTTTTTTCCCGGTGTTTTTCATTAAGAAGGCTCGCCTGATTAGTTTCTATTGCTGCTAGAATTTTTTGCTCTAAATCTGGTGCAGATTCAGGAATATTGGCGCGATGTTGCTTCAAGAAATTAACTAACTCTTGGTCGCTGCTTGGGTTATTCATAGCTCGATGACACCTTCTTTTTGCAAAAATTGCCGCACAGCATTTCGGGCATAAAACACGCGAGATTTGACAGTTCCCGCAGGCAGTCCCAAAATTTGGGCTACTTCTTTTTGCGGGATGTCTTCTAAGTCGTGCAGCACCAAAACGCTGCGGTGTTCAAAGCTCAATTGCTCCAGTCCGCGCTGCACTAAATCTTGATAGTGCAACTGCATCAAGTCCGATGTGTTATCTTTGAGAATAACCCGATCCATTGTTTCTTGATTTTTGAGTTGGGAGTCAAAAGAATGCTGTTTAGCAAATGCTTGTCTTTGGTCGGAAGCCACATTCCAAGTGATTCGATAAAGCCAAGTAGAAAAGTTTTCCTGGTGCTTCAGTTTGGGCAATCCTTTCCAGACTCGCAGGAATACTTCTTGTGCTAAATCGTCAAGAAGCGAGGGGCCGCATAGTTGGTAAAGGGTTGACCTGACTTTGTGTTGGTAGCGTTGGTAAAGGTAGCGAAAGCAAGTGCGATCGCCCTTTAAACATTGAGCAACTAAGTCCGAGTCGGAACAGTCATCGATTAAAACATTGGCTGACACAGCTAACACCTGTGAAGTCTCCCCCACCAGTTCGTTATCTGAAGTGTTTAGACAGGGCGATCGCGAAAAAGGTTCAAATCATTTAAAATTTTATTTTGAGCATGAATCCGCTTGGGGTGTAAAAATGCACCAATGTCAGTAACAGGCTTTCCGGCCTGTTCCACAAAAATTAAATAAATTTTCTTGTGGGGAGTAAAGGTTGGGCTTCTAGCCCGCCCCTAACAGGCAAGAGACCTGTTCCACAAAACTCAATTTTATTGTGGAACGGGCCGAAGAGCCCGTTCTTAACAATAATGCAAGATGTGAGTTCTAACGATTTACAGCATTTTTCCAATAAGTATAAGTTTCTAAACCAATACTTTTTTGGTCTTCATTATAGATATCATCTAAACATTTGAAAAGAGCCAAAGCATATTTTTTTAATCCCAACTCTGTTAAACTTGTGAGAATCCTAGTCAGCCGCAAATAGTTGTGATTAAATTTTTCTATCCACTGTCTTTTTCTTGACAAATATTCTGCAGATTTGGCAATTACAATTTCTGCGTTTTCCCCTTCGCGGCATTCCAACCCGTAAAACGCCAGCATGACTTTTAGAGATTTGAATAAGCGACTTCTCAACTCTTCACTTGTTCTAAAAGCTTGAATCACCTCATCATTTAAAGTTGGAGCACTGGAATTAAAGCGACTCTTTTCTCTCAGCGGAAACAGCCATTGAATGTAATTGTGCACGGATTCCAGCTTCTGGTAATCCCACGACCAAATATCCTCGATCGCCCGGCCTTGTGAATCAGGCTGCTGACCGAGATAGAATGCTAAAATTTTGTTTTGTTTGGTTGAATCACTCATTAATCTGCTATAAAAAAAATCAGAAGGTTAATCTTCAGTCGGTTAAAACTGAGATGTTACACCAATATAAATAAAGGAATTTATCGCGGGGTGGGGGCGGGTTTTTGAGTCTTTGGGTATCTCTTTAAGCTATTGGTGAACCCGCCCCTACAGATTTTTAAGAATGTTGTTCTTCAGTCAGTTTTAACTCACATCTTGCACCATTCGCAATTACCTGTAGGGGCGGGTTCGCCAACAGCCTCTCCGGTTGCAGATAGGTTAAATAAACCCGCCCCAACCCCACCAATAGCCCTTTATTGAGATTGGTGCAAGATTTCAGTTTCAACCGACTTTAGCTATTAGCCAGGGGTTTAAACCCCTGGCTGCTTCCCTCGCTTTACCGCAGAGTCACAAACTCTTCAGCAGTCGATGGGTGAATGCCAATAGTCGCGTCGAAGTCTTTCTTCGTAGCTCCCATATTAACAGCGATCGCCATTCCTTGAATAATCTCGCCCGCGTCTTTCCCAACCATGTGCACACCCAAAACTCTGTCAGTATTAGTTTCAACAACTAACTTGACAAAAGTCTTCTCATCTGCACCTGTCAAAGAATGAAACATGGGTCTAAACTTGGCTGTATAGCACTTAATTGATTCGGGAAACTTGGCTTTAGCCTCCTCTTCTGTTAAGCCAACTGTAGCTGCTTCCGGCTGCGAAAATACTGCTGATGCAACATTTTCGTGACTGATCGATCTGGGGTTATTACCAAATTCAGTATCTGCAAAAGCGCGGCCTTCGGCGATCGCAATTGGCGTTAAATTGATGCGGTTGGTGCAATCTCCCACTGCAAAAATGTGCGGCTGACTGGTGCGGCTGTCTTTGGTAACTGCGATCGCACCTTTATCTGTTTCTACTCCCGCATTTTCTAAAGCCAATTTTTCCAAGTTGGGTTTGCGCCCGGTAGCGCACAACAGCGCGTCTACTATTAGCGTTCCTTCGGCTGTTCCCGACAGAGTTAATTTTAAGCCTTCTGGGGTTTTCTCAATGTGGTTGATCGAGCTTTCTGTCAAAATGTTTATGCCGTGCTTAATCATTCCTTCTTGCACGTTGGTGCGAATTTCTGTGTCGAAGTCGGTCAAAATTAATTCACGGCGGATGATTTGAGTTACTTGGCTTCCCAACCCGTTCATAATGCAAGCAAATTCGACGCCGATGTAGCCTCCTCCCCAAATTGCCAACCGTTTTGGCTGCTCTTTTAGTAGGAAGATTTCGCGAGAGGTAATCGCGTGTTCGATGCCGACAATTGGGACTCTTTGCGCTTCTCCGCCGACTGCAATTAAGATTTTGGCAGCGGTATATTTTCTGTCACCAACTTCGACGGTATGGGGGTCAATAAATTTGGCGTATCCTGAGATTAATTCGACTCCGGCTTTTTCGAGGAAGCTGATGTGCAGTTTGCTCAGCCGCCGCACTTCTGTGTCTACCGTGGTGACAAGTTTTTCCCAATCAAAGCTGCTTTCTACTGGACTCCAACCGTAGCCCACCGCATCTTCGTAAAGGTGCGAAAATGTGGAGGCGTACACCATGAGTTTTTTGGGGACACAGCCGCGAATTACGCAGGTTCCGCCTACTAAGTCATTTTCGGCGATCGCCACTTTTGCGCCGTAGGATGCTGCTCGCTTGGAACTCGCCAATCCGCCGGAACCCGCACCTATCACAAACAAGTCGTAGTCGTATGTCATAATTGTCTGTACCTTCTTATCGCCCACTTACCAATTTTACGCTTTACTTTTCTTAATGATATCTCAAAAAAATTTTGTTTTTTTTTGGGGTCAACTACTTTACTTTTTGTGCTTATTGAGGTATTATTTAATAATAGGAATATTTCCCTTAATTTTAAAATTGCTCACACTCCCATTATTAGAGTATAGCACAAGCGATCGACAAGAAACATATAAAAATGTAAATTTTTTTTTCTGCGGCCGATGAGGAAATAGCTAATTATAGTTCTCGGAGACAACCACCATGCAAGTCACGACCGAACAAATTATTTATCCATGCAGCGACGGTCAACCAATGGCAGATAGCACAATTCAATACAAATTAATTGTCAAAATCAAAGAAGGTTGCGAATCGCTGTTTAAAAACGACCCAAACGTTTTTGTAGCAGCCGATTTACTGTGGTATCCAGTTGAAGGTAGACCAGACATTTCTCAAGCACCGGATGTCATGGTAATATTTGGCAGACCAAAAGGCGATCGACGTTCCTACCTGCAATTTAACGAAGATAATATTGCTCCCCAAGTTGCCTTTGAGATTCGCTCTCACAACGACAGACAAACCAAGATGTACAAAAAACTTTCATTTTACAATCGCTATGGAGTCGATGAATATTACCTTTACGATCCCGAAAACAACGATTTGAGCGGTTGGCAAAGAATTGAAGGAAACTTAGAATTAATTGAGCCGATGGAGGGCTGGGTAAGTCCGAGATTGGGAGTACGATTTGAGTTGGGCGAAGCTGGGTTAGAAATATATCGACCCGATGGACAAAGGTTTCTTTCCTATGCGGAATTGGAGGAACAGGGGGAATTAAACCGCCAGCGTGCCGAACAAGAAGCTCAAAGGGCCGAACAGGAAGCTCAAAGAGCCGAACGTTTGGCAGCAAAACTGCGCGAATTGAACATCGATCCTGAGAGCATTTAAGCGACAAATTGTTTAATTTAGGGCTTACGCATCAAGACCACAGAAACCGGGTTTTTTATGGTTTATGCGCGCTGTAGCGAATGATGATCGTGAAAAAATCAGGTTTCTCACCACCTTTGTGTAAGTTCCATAATTACCATTGGTGACAAGTTAAGGAAAAAAGGAAATTGTCAAGGGTAGTATTTGCATGGGTCTGGGATCGTGGGAAACTTA
>NZ_JAUBUC010000129.1:0-15016 GCF_036705285.1 Microcoleus sp. B4-C1
CCCGCCCGTCCTTTCTGGGCGGGCGGGACGCCCATCCCACAAGAAAAAAGGGAAATTATTTAATTGACGATCCTTAGTTAATTAACAGTTAACAGTTAACAGTTAACAGTTAACAGTTAACTGTTGACCAAATGCCAAATGCCAACTGCCAACTGCCAACTGACTAATCAGTTGTACTAACGTGGTCAATTCTCTCTAATTGCCAGAGAATTTGGTTGCCCTCGCGCCGCACCCGCGACACTACCCAATTTCGCCAAACCCAGTTGTCTCCACGACTGGTGACAGCGCTGGCATTTACATCCATCAAATCAGCCAGTTCAGAACTGGTAATCAAGTAGCCTTTCGTCGCAACCTCGTCGGCGATGTGCAACGTTTCGATCAGATTGCGGAGGTCCTGAACCCTCACCTCGCGGGGCAAGTTCTCCAGGGTATCGGCAGTTGAATCCATCATGGTAGAGTTGGAGATCGGAAGGTCAGAAGTTATGACATAGGATTCTATCGTTTTGTTACCAGTTACGTCCGTTTCTTCCGAAACAATTGTGTTGTCAAAGCGTAGGGGCGGTGCCCCCGTGCCCGCCCCGGCCTCGTCTCCCGTTGGTTTCTGCTGTTGCAGTTCGGGAGTGAGATTGTGCGAGAAGCTGCGGGCGATTTCATCGCATCTGTCGTTGTAGAAGTCGCCGGAGTGGCCGCGGACGTGTTCCCACTTGATTTGTCTGGAATTCAGCTTGTCTAGCAGGTGCCAGAGGTCTTGGTTGACAACATCTTTGCCCGTTGAGGTTTTCCAGCCTTTATTTTTCCAGCCTTGAATCCATTTAGTGATGCCGTTTTTAACGTATTCGCTGTCGGTGTAAACGGTGACAGGTTCGGTTTGACCGGAATTTGCAAAAAATTCCAGCGCTGCGACGGCAGCCTGCATTTCCATGCGGTTGTTAGTGGTTTGGGGGTCTGCACCTCCGAGTTCGTGACATTTGCCGTCGGCGAAACAAACTACTGCACCCCAGCCACCTGGGCCTGGGTTGCCGGAACAAGCGCCGTCTGTGTAGAGGCTTTTGATTTTGGGAGTTGTCATGAGCGAATTAATGTGTAATTTAGAGGTAAGTTGTTTGCAAGTGCGATAATTAAGGCAATTGAGATAGTTTTACTTGCTACTATGAAAAATGCCAACTTAAAGATTAAAAAGGTTGCGCTATTTATTTGTCCCTTTTCTTTGTTAATTTTTAATACTTTCGCGCAAGCACAGCCCATAGTGCCTGCTGCTGACGGTACGGGTACTGTTGTCACCCCGATCGGCAACCGCTATGATATCAACGGCGGCAGTTTGTCGGGAGACGGCGCGAATCTTTTTCACAGTTTTGGGCAGTTTGGCTTGAATCAAGGTCAAATTGCTAATTTTCTGACTAATTCGGCTATTCAAAATATATTAGCTCGAATTGCTGGCGGGGACGCTTCGCTCATTAACGGTTTAATTACTGTCACGGGCGGCAATTCTAATCTGTTTCTAATTAATCCTGCGGGGATTGTGTTTGGCCCGAACGCGAGTTTGAACGTGCCGGCGGCTTTTACTGCAACTACTGCGAATGGTGTCGGTTTTGGTTCAAATTGGTTTAATGCTGCAGGTACAAATAATTTTAGCGCGTTGGTGGGTACGCCAAATGCTTTTTATTTTAGTCCGGGTGTACCGGGAAGTATTGTTAATGCTGGCAATTTAGCGGTGACTCCGGGGCAAAATTTGGCTTTGCTTGGCGGTACGGTTGTTAGTACCGGGCAGTTGTCGGCTGCGGGCGGGCAAATTACTGTTGCTGCTATTCCGGGAAATCAGGTTCTCCGCATTAGTCAACCGGGGCATTTGTTGAGTCTGGAAATAGCAACGGGCGGAAATTTTGGTAATTCTCCACAGACTTTGAATCCTGTTTCTTTGCCGCAGTTGCTGACAGGTACTGGGCAAAATCAGGCGGCGGGTGTTGCGGTTGCTGATGACGGTTCTGTGCGGCTTGTGGGGTCTGGTTTGCAGGTGAATTCTGGGGATGTGGCGATTGCTGCTAATGTGTCTGGGCTGCCGCAGTTGAATGCGGGAAGTGCGAATTTATGGGCTGCGGACAATCTCTCGTTAGCGGGCGCTAGGCTGCAAACTACGGGGGATTTGAGTTTGCTGGGTGGGGATGCGGTGCGGGTCAGGGACAGCGCCCAGAATCCTTTTTTGGCGCAGGCTGGGGGGAATTTATACATTCAGGGATCTCGCACTATTGATATTCTCACTCAAAATGCGATCGGCGGCTTATCTCTTCCCCCGCAATTCCAAAGCGGCGGCAATTTGAGTTTGGTTAGCAACGGTGTTATTTCGGGGGATGCCCACTTTGTTTCGGGTGGCAATTTTTCGATTCGCAATTTGTCGGGAATGCCGGGAAACTTTGTCAGTTTATTTGACCCGATTATCAGTTCGGAAGGAGATGTTTTCTTTGGAGATTATACCGGAGTTTCGCTGAAAGTCGAGGCGAGGGGGAGCATTGTTGCCGAGGAGATTACAATTACCGGCCCCGATATTGCATTGGGTAGGGAAAATCTGAGTGGCGATCCCGATATTGCTATTTTAACCAGTAGTCCGGCCTTAATTCTGCGGGCTGGAGTACAAAACTTGGCAAATTCTCCTAATGTTCCTAATTCTCCTACGGATACTCCGGGTGATAATGAACAACCTAATCCTTTAGGTGACGATGCAATATTTACTCCTGCGTCTATTTTATCGAATAATTTGATTTCTGTTGAAAATATTTCGGCTGGCGGGCCGGTGATTTTGTCAGCGCCGGGAATTATCGCAACTAGAGATATTAATGGCGGTCAAATTAATATCGAAAGCAGGGAAGCAGGAGTGCTAGTTGGGGGCAGATTAACGTCTAGTTCGATAATTAATATTCAAGCTAATGACAATATTATATTGACAAGTGACATTTCTCGTGCTGATATCAACGGCAGTATTAGTCTGAATACTGTTCGAGGCAATATAGTAACAGGGTCGATCGATACTGGGACTTCCGGGGCGATCGCACTCAGAGCTTTTGGCAATGTGAATTTTGGGACTTTGCAGGGCTCTAATGTTGATATTACCAGTAACTCCGGGGCATTGGGAGTTTTGAGCGATCCGAATATTATAGTCCCCAATACTACACCAGTCAATATTACAGCAACTGAGAATATCAATTTGACAGCTTTTAGGGACTTAACGGTAGGCAATCTCAACGCTGCAACTGTCAATGCTAGCAGCAGTACGGGAAGTGTCAGTACGGGGGCGATCGCTACTTCTGGAGATGTCAGAATTGTAGCGGGACAGGAAATTAACGCTGGGGCAATAACTGTTAATCCTGTCGCCACAAATCCCGTTAATTCCCTCATTCCTACAGTAAATTTGGATGCACAAACTAATATGAATGTTGCCTCGATTAACGCTGGCACTGGCACTATTAATTTGAGAGCATCCAGCGATTTAAATGCAGGGATTTTACAAGGTGGAGCAGTTGAAGTCAATAGCGCTCAGGGAAATATTACGATCGGTAATACTACATCTATTGGGAATATTAATATAATAGGTTCGGGCAATGTAAATTCCGGGGATTTGCTGGGAGGAATAGTTAATATAAATAGCACTTCGGGAAGTATTAATATTGAAAACGCTACAGCAACAGAAAATACGGTCAATTTAACAGCGCTGCTAAATGTAAATTCCGGGGATTTGCGGGGAGTTGGAGTTAATGTAAACAGCAATGCGGGAAGTATTAATATTGGCAATATCGACGCCACAACAGGAAATGTCAATTTGACAAGTTCTGGCAATGTAAATTCCAGAGATTTGCGGGGAGTTGGAGTTAATGTAACTAGCAATACGGGAAGTATTAATATTGGCAATACGGACGCTACAACAGGAAATGTCAATTTAACAGCGCCGCTGGATGTGAATTCAGGGGATTTGCAGGGAGTTGCAGTTGATGTAACTAGCAGCAGGGGAACTGTCAGCACGGGTAATATAAGTGCTGTTGAAAGTGTCGGAATTTTAGCTGGAAACGAAATTGCAATTGGACGAATAAATGTTAATCCTGTTGTTAGTTCCGATCGCACTTCTAGAGTAAATCTTAACGCTCAAAATGATATCAGTGTTGCATCGATCGATGCTGCGGGCGGTAATGTTGAGATCGCAACTCCGGGTTTAGTTCGAGTGACGGGTACTTTTGACCAAAACGGGACTCCTATTAGCATCTCGACTCTTGGCGACACTCAACCCGGTACAGTTACGATCCGCCACGGTGGCGGCGATGTCAATCCGCCGATACCTTTTGCGGTGGGAGATGCGACGACTAACGGTACTGCTGGGGCGATCGCCAGCAATGCTTCAGGTACGATTACTCAAGGGCGATCTTTCATCAATTCTTACACTCAGGGCAATAGTGCGATCGTCACTACCAACCAACCAATGGGAGAGCCTCCTACTCCTACTCCTACTCCTCCTACTCCTACTCCTCCTACTCCTACTCCTCCTACTCCTACTCCTCCTACTCCTACTCCTCCTATTCCTATTCCTATTCCTATTCCTATTCCTATTCCTATTCCTACTCCTCCCACTCCCTCTGATTTCAATAATCCAAAATCGCCGCCAACATTACCAAGGGATATACCGCCATTCGATAGAGGGCGATCGCTTTTCCCCGATCGCAACCAACCATTTAGTCGCGAACAGCGGCAGAACCAAAACAGAATATCGCAAGATATAGGAAAACCGGGAGACAGGATGCCACCCGAAAGAATGCACTCTCCCAGAGAACTGAGAAATTTCATCAATTCAAATATCAGAGATTCAGTTATTCAGTCAGCATTTCGCGGCGACATCGGCAGGAATTTGGAGGCAGGCCAAATATCGGCCGCTTTGTCTCTGCTGGACAAATCTTTCAGCCAAGAATTCGGGGAATATTTAGGCATCAACATCAGGGACGAGTTGGTATCCCCAGAGGAAATCAAAAAAAAGTTAGCATCCGTGGGCGCACAAACCGGCACGAAACCCAGCTTAATTTATCTGTTCTCGCAGCCCGAAGAATTAAATTTAATGCTGATCACTTCTTGCGGTGAAGTGGTTCACAAAAGTGTGCCGGCTGCGAACCGGGCAGAACTGCTGAAAGTTGTCACTCAGTTCAGGGATGAGATTACCAAACCGGGGGTGCGGGCTACTACGAGTTATCTACCATCTTCCCAACAGCTTTATAAGTGGATGATTGCGCCTTTAGAGGACAGTTTGAAAAAGTGCGGAACTGATACTATTTCCTTTGTTGTCGATCGAGGTTTGAGAGGTATGCCCTTTGCTGCTTTGCACGACGGACAGCAATTTTTGGTGGAAAAGTACAATCTCAGCCTCATGCCCAGCATTAATTTAACAGATACCCGCTACGTCGATCTCAGAAATTCTCAAGTTTTAGCAATGGGTGCCTCGGAATTTTCCGAGTTGAATCCTTTACCTGCGGTTCCTGCTGAAATAGCCGCTATTTCTAGAGAGTGGCCCGGAGTTAGTTTTCTCAATGAGGGTTTCACTTTGGAGAATTTGAAGCGACAGCATCAAAGCCGGCCTTTTGGGATTATTCACTTAGCTACTCACGGCGAATTTCGACCTGGAGTACCGAATAATTCTTTTATTCAGTTGTGGAATAGTCGGCTACGAATGGATCAATTACGGGATTTGAGATTGAATGATCCGCAGGTGAATATGTTAGTTTTAAGTGCTTGTCGGACTGCGGTGGGAGATGCACAAGCGGAGTTGGGTTTTGGGGGGTTGGCGCTGCAAGCGGGGGTGCAAACGGCTTTGGGAAGTTTGTGGTACGTGAGTGATGAAGGTACTTTGGGATTGATGAGTGAGTTTTACCAGCAGTTGAAGACGGCGCGAATTAAGGGGGCGGCGCTGCGACAAGCGCAAATTGCGATGTTGCGGGGAGATGTGCGTTTGGAGGGTGGCCGATTGCGGGGTTTGAGTCGGGGTGAGGGGGTGGAGTTGCCGACTTCGCTGCAAGGGTTTGCGGATTTAAAGTTGTCGCATCCTTATTATTGGTCGGCTTTTGTGATGATTGGGAGTCCTTGGTGATTGGTGATTAGTGATTAGTAATTTGTTATTGGTTGGATATCAATCAATACGGTTCAGTTAATTTTTTTTTGTCATTACGAGCGCATAGCGAAGAAATCGCAGTATCTGTTTTTCACAGGGTTTTGTCTCCCTGAGTGTCTTATCTGAACCGTATTGGAATATGTAGAACGCGAGGTTTCTCCTCACTTTCCTTTTTTGTCGCCATCTGGGATTATGGGATTTTTGGGAACGCAAAAAGATGTGGGTGAAACATCGATGATTCGAGGGTTTAGGCAGTGGGTGAGGAGTCAAATTCAGTCAGGGGAATGAAAGGGATATTTATCTGTATGAAAGCTAATTTTTTTTTAGCTATAAATTCAAAAGAATACGCAGTCTTTCTTCTACCATCATTAATGTTGTGGGAGAAACTGTACCCCACAGTTCAAAAAATCTTTCTATACTGATCGATCGCACATCTTCACATTTAATGAAACTTCGCTGTCTAAGTCCTCCTTCTGGGGGGTTAACTTCGACGTGCCAGGGAATTCCTTTATCTTTCGATGTGACTGGTAGTACCACAACTAATCCCGAAGCACCCTGATTGAATAAATCTACAGATGTCACTAGACAGGGACGCTTGCCAGCTTGCTCTCTTCCTCGTGTTGGGTTCAAGTCAATCAGCCATATATCACCCCGCGATGGTTTGGCGGATGTCATTCTAAACCATCCTCTAAAGTGATATCCCAAGCTTCCCGTTCTTCAAGTTCTTCTTGCCAAGCTTCTGGGCGATCGCGTAAGGCAAGATAAGCTTGGTTGGCTGCTGCTAAAAACTGTTGTCTTCGGTATTGTTCGATCGCTTGTTCGAGAACTGTTTCGATTGGTTTTCCTGAGAGTGCAGAGATTTCTGCGAGGGTTTGATAAGATGTATTGCTAATTGTAACTGTAGAAGTTTGATCCATGTTACTTTTTTACTTACCTCGACGTTACGCAGCTATTATAGCTTAAAAGCTTGGCCTGGCACAGGCGGGACGCCCGCGATTGAGCGCACAGGCGGGACGCCCGTGCCACGAAAAAAAACGCCTATATATCACAGTTAATCGACATCTAAATGCAGTTTGAGAGCCGCATTTACTAACTGCATGATTTCCTCACTCAAACTTCCCACTACATCGCTGGTGATTCGCTGTTTAGAAATTGTCCGTACTTGCTGTGCTTGTACTTTAGAAGGTTTGGGCAAACCGCTATCCTCTGGATTTAGTAAGACCTCGAAAGGGTAGACACGGGTTACATTAGAGGTAATTGGTAGAATTGTAACTGTATTGGCTGCACGGTTATTAGCGTCATTGCTCACCACCAATACGGGATGGCGTTTATCTATCTCAGAACCAACCGTAGGACTGAGATTAGCGTAGTAAATTTCACCACGTTTCATCTGTCAATCCATCGGCAAGTGTTAGATCCCAGGCGGAGTCTACTTCACTGGATGCTTGTCGGTAAGCAGATTCTAGTTCTTGATTCCGCAGCAATTCCAAAGCTACTTCTATTACTTGGGAGGGCGAGTTGCATCCTTTAGCAATTTTGTAGCTTTCAATAAACTGTAGTAGCGATTGTGATAGGGAAATTGATATTTTTTCAGATTGCATTATCTTAGCAATTGGTAATTACAAAGATTTTTATTCAATTATAGCACAAGTAGTAAATTTTCGTCTCAAATCCAGTAATCAGAAAAAAGGGTGTAAGCATTTAGCGCTACACCCTGTCACAAGTTTCCAGTCTTGCTAAAGATACTATTTTTTGTAGATGCACAAGCAAGTTAAACAAACTTAAAATCCCGACGGGAAGACGTGACATTAAAGCTCAGGTCAGGCACGTTTTTGACAATAGCCAGCGTGTCTCCGGCCGTAGTTTGTATGAGCTTGTCATTGCCCTGATTGATGAGGCGATACTGACTGGCATTACCGCGCAACTGGATGTAGTCATCGCGGAAGTTGTAGTCACTAATCGTAGCTTGGCCGTTTCCTTGGTAGAACATCCCCTGACGGGTATTTCCCAGAACGAAGGTATCAGCCCCAGTCCCTCCTTCTAAGGTGTCGAAATCGGCTCTGTTGAAGCTGGCATAGCCATCGAGGTAGTCATTACCTGCACCACCGTTCAGGTAGTCGTTACCTGCTTCACCGTAGAGGGTGTCGTTGCCATCTTGTCCGTATATCTTGTCATTACCTCCAAGACCAGTTAAGTTGTTGCTAGCAGAATTACCAGTAATGATGTCATCTCCTTGCGTTGGTGGCTTCGGATTGCTACCGCCTCCGTTATTCAACTGCGAAAAAGCTTGGAGCGGACTCATTGTTTGCTGCTTCAAGAGAGCAATACTAGCAGGATTCCCGCTGTTTTGGAAGAAGCCGGTTTTTGGGGCATTGAAATCGGTGTGAACTTCCAGGTGAAGGTGTGGGCCGCTTAGATTGAAAACTTTGCCAACCTCTTGATCGGCCTGAATGGTTTGCCCATTAGCTAATCCGCGTGAGTTAGTTATATGACCATAAATCCAACGCTTGCCGTCGTTACCACGAACAGCAATGAAGAAACCACCAGCTCCTTGGTTCGAGACGTTTTCAATGGTGCCTGAAACAACGGCTTTAATGGAAGTTCCCGCACCTGCGGAGAAATCTATTCCTGCATGGGGGCCTTTGTATGCACGAGACTGTTCATAGATATAGCCTCCTGAAAGTCCTAAGAAACCGTTTATAGGAACCCCCAGCTTTTGGCTGAGGTTACGGGCAACATCCTTCAATTGAGGTGACGCATCCTGATTTGGTGACCAGGTAGGTGTTGCAGGGTTGTTGTCAAAATAATCCCTACTGCCACTTTTCAAGTCCCAGTCATTATCAGTTGTTGGTAAGGACATTGTAGTTACTCCAGTTGTAATGTTTGGTTGTGTATTTGCATTGGGCAATCGAATTAAAAGTTATGTGTTTCACATAACCCGGTTCGCACTCAATTAATGTGTGCTTCAAGGGTTAGATAAATTCATAACTGAACTCTAAATAATCAAAATCTGGTAAGCGCGATCGCACTTATTGTCTAAGCAGGAGAGCTAGCATTGCCTACCCTCCTACTGTGGGAGAAGATTAGCTATCACTAAAACTTAGCTAGTCGCCACAGCCTCCACTGCTGCAAATAGCAGAGACATTCTGAAATACCAGCCGTCCAAAGTGCTTTTGCTGAGCCTCAATTAATTTTTGTCGAGCACGCTCAATCCTTTGAGGATCGTTCTTCTCTTCCTCGGGAAAAGGATTGTGGTGGATGAACTGACCAGCTACTGCATTGCAGAACTCTGCGTAGTCCTTGGTATGCAGTATGTGACCGTGCCATATCTTGTCGATTTCCTGGGATGGCACATTTAAGGTACTACTAAATACACCACAGAGGTAGATGAAGCAGCGATACTGCTTCACTAACTCATCAATTCCTTCGTTCAACTCTGGATGATTTTTGAGCACGTAGGTAACAACAGAATCAAGATTAAAGTCAGAATCGACGACTTCTCCGTTTCGCTGTTCTATTTGTTCTGTGCGATCGTATCCTTTATATTGTTCAGGCATTGAAAAATTACCTCGATTAGTTTTTGAAGTTGTATTCTTTGAACTCGGTATCAAATTTGATTTCATGGGGTGAGCTAACCCATGACTAGAGTGTATTCAGAAGTTAAGTTTAATAGGGACACTAAAAGATACTTTTAAAGCCAACTTTAAGCCAAATTATAAAAAAGCCAACTTTAAGCCAACTTCGCTGCTAAAATCACTGAAACACCTAAAAGTGCAGTCCGCATTAGCGCCATTCCTCCATGAGCCTAGCCAATGTCTCGGTGAATGTATGTCCAGACCTGCAAGGAAGCTTACTGACCGAGTTTGAGAAAAGATATAAAAAACCCGGAAATAGCCGCGCCCGCACAGGTGAACTTATCGTCCACTGGCAAAACCGAATAGATCCTGACCGCTGCCCCTCAGACCAAGCTGTATTAAATTTACTGAAAGGAAAACGAAATACCTCTGAACTTTGGCTGGTCGATGGCTTGTGTCGCTTGCTGCTGGGCTGTTCCTATGCTGAATGGGGCAACCAATTTGCTCAGAAGCAATATGACAATACTTTGGTCAAAATTCATACGTCAAATCCCAACTCGGATTTTCTAGAGGTTGAGGGATCGATCGCACATCCCTCAATACCAAACCAAAATTTTGTGGGACGCGAAGGGGCGATCGCTCGCCTCAACACCCGTATCAGCCAAGGCGCAAAAATCATCGTCATCCAAGCTGCGGGCGGTGTAGGCAAAACGACTTTGGCCGAGGAATATCTCATCTCTCAGGGTTGTGAGTTAGTGATACACCTCCCGATGGCCAAGGAAAAAGAGAACATCCAACTTGTAGAGAGTGTAATTGAAGGATGGCTGAAACAAGACTTCGAGGAAGAACCAGGGCGAGAGTTTTGGGAGATGTTGCGGCGGCTAAAACGGCAACTTCAAACTCGCAAAATAGGCGTGTTAATTGATAACTTAGAACCGGCACTAGATGGACAAGGCAGATTTATTGAACCCCATCGCCGCTATGTTGAATTGTTGCGAGTTTTGGCTGATGCAACTGTGCTGTCTGTGACGCTGATAACCAGCCGCGATCGCCTGTGCGAACCTGATGTAAATGTTGCTCACTATTCCTTGCCCGGATTGGATGAGCAAGCGTGGCAGCAATTTTTTATGAGTCGCCATATTAATATAGATATTCCCACACTGAACGCGATGAACAAAGCCTATGGAGGAAATGCGAAAGCAATGGGTATCCTCTGCGGTGCAATTCTAGAAGATTTTGATGGAGATATGGTAGCTTATTGGCGGAATAATAGTGGCGATCTGTTGGTTAAGGCTGATTTAGGAAACTTAGTAACCAGTCAGTTTCATCGCCTGCAAGAACTTAACTCAGAAGCCTATAAACTCCTCTGCCGTTTGGGATGCTATCGCTATCAGGATGTGCCAACTGTCCCGACTGAGGGATTGTTGTGTTTGTTGTGGGATGTGCGAGAAGGACAGCGCAGACGGGTGATTGAATCTTTGCGAAATCGATCTTTGGTAGAGTTTAATAATGGAGAATATTGGTTGCATCCGATGATTCGGGAAGAGGCGATCGCGGGTTTGAGAGCGAGTGAAGATTGGGAAGAGGCGAATCGCAAAGCTGCTGAATTTTGGTCAAATAGAGTTAAAATCATTGAAACTATAAAAGATGCTTTTATAGCTTTAGAAGCTTATTACCACTATGTCAACATTTCTGATTTCGATAAAGCTGGAGATGTAATTTTACAAAGGAGGGATACAAAACTAGCAGAAGCAGACAGGTTAGGGCGTTCTTTTTATCGATTAGGATTAATGCAACAAATAAGTGCCGTAATTAACCAGCTCATCGCTCAAATCACCTGTGGCTATAGAGCGAGCGTACTTTACAGTATATTAGGAGTTTCATATCGAATTAATGGCCAAGTTCACAAAGCCATTGAATGTCATAAAAAATCTCTAACTTTAGGCATGATATTTAAAAATAAAATGACTTTAATTTCAGAAGAATCCCAAAGATGGATGAATATTTGTGAATCAAATTATTGGCTTAATATTGGTTTTTGTTGTTTAGAATTAGGTGAAATATTAGAAGCGACAAAAGTTTTTGAAAGTCTGATTTGTGGCTCTAACAAAACAGGGTTTTACAGAGAATCACTAGATATTTATTCTTGTTACTTGAAATCATGTCAACTCTTGTCAACTGAATTGTCTCAATTAGCAGATGACCTTGAATGTCAAGTTCAATCATATACTACTGGTGCTACTGGATATCAACTACTGTTATTAGGTATGACCTATAAGAACTTAGGAAAGCCTGAAAAAGCTCTCAAAATCTACAACCAAGTAATCTCACTAGATTTAAAAACTCAAGTTAAAGGGAAAGCATTGACTGGTATAGCAGAGATTTATCGCATACAGGGAGAATTTGAAACAGCCCTTTCCCATCACTCAGAATCAATAGACATTCTCGAAAAAATCGCTGCTAAATGTGACCTCGCTGAAGCTTACTATCAACGTGCCTTAACCTATCAAAAAATGGGTCAGTGTGACCAAAGCCAAGAATATTTTGATAAAGCGATTCAAATTTTCAATGAAATGGAAGCACCAAAGCAAGTTGAGAAAGTGCGAAAGGCAATAGGTAAGAGTGACGAAGTTTAGTTTTGGATACATAAATACCCTCTGAGTCCGCGAAGGCGGACTTCGTTTGTGTAGACGCGGTTTCAACCGCCGAATTATCTAAACCAAAGCCTGCCGCTGAGCCTCCAACAATTCTTGAATCCCGGTTTCTGCCACATCCAAAATTTGATTTAACTGACTCCGGCTGAAACTTCCCTCTTCCGCAGTTCCCTGAATTTCGATGATATTCAAATCCCCATTCATTACCACATTACAATCAATTTCAGCCGCCACATCTTCAAGATAATTCAAATCTAAAAACGGCTCTCCTTCCAAAAGCCCCACAGACACGGCCGCCACTTGACGAATCAGGGGCGATCGCACTAAATCACCTTTTTGCACCAACTTGTTCAAAGCATCAGCCACAGCCACAAACCCGCCAGTAATTGAAGTCGTGCGAGTCCCCGCATCCGCTTGCAAAACATCCGCATCGACAAGTATTGTGCGTTCTCCCAATAGTTGCATATCCAAGCACGATCGCAAACTGCGCCCAATCAACCGCTGAATTTCTTGAGTGCGTCCCGATAACTTCATAAATTCCCGCTCTTGTCGCTGAGGCGTAGAACCAGGCAACATTCGGTATTCCGCTGTTAGCCAACCTTGTCCGGTATTCTCCAAAAATCTCGGCACTCCCGGCTTGATTGTAACGCTGCAAAGTACCTGAGTATCGCCACTTTTTGCTAGCACGGAACCGCTAGCAAATTTAGTAAACTGTCGATCGAAACTAATCGGACGAAGTTGATTTGGTTGTCTGCCATCTGGACGCTGGAAAGACATAATATTTAGGTGATTGGTAATGGGTAATTGGGCATTAAAAATTTAAAATTGGTGATTAATCTTCCGGTTTTTTTGATTCGGTAAATATGCAGTCATTCAATCTAAAATCTAAAATCTAAAATCTAAAATCTAAAATCCTATGACGATTGGCCCTTAGCCTCGATCAATTTGAGAAGATCCTGCTGGACTTGTTCTGGGGATTGATCGCCATCAATAGTTAACAGTTTGTTGCGGTATTCGTAATACTCTAAAAGAGGAATAGTGCGTTCGTGGAACAAATCGAGCCGACGCTGTAAAATTTCAGGATGGTCATCCGATCGATCGCGCTCGATCGACCTGCTCAGCAAAACCTCGATCGGCACTTTCAGCCAAACGGCCCAATCTAGCTCCTGCGCCAAATCCTCTAATAAAAAATCCAACTCCTCAGCTTGAAAAGCCGTTCGCGGATAGCCCTCTAACACCCAGCCATTAAAGACATCCCACAGCAGCAGTCGGCGGCGAAAGAATTCAATCATAGTTGCGTCGGGAACTAATTCCCCTCTTTCGACATAAGACACCGCCAGCTTGCCTAAATCTGTGTCTTCTGCGATCGCCTCCCGTAGAATGTCCCCCACAGCGAGCAAAGGAAGGCTCAAATTGCTGCACAGTAGTTCAGCCTGAGTTCCCTTTCCCGCTCCTGGCCCTCCCAGAATCACCACTCTCACAGTCCCTGCTCCTAGTGCCGCGACATTCAAATTTTACGCGATGTGTGTACCTTTTCTTAAAAGCCCTGGACGAAGCCAGACTCTCATAACCTTGGTTTTTCACCCTCTAACTATCTAAGGATCGTGGATTAAATAACTTCCGTAGGTTGGGTTGAGGAACGAAACCCAACGCCACGCTTGATTGTTGGGTTTCGTTCCTCAACCCAACCTACAAAAAATGCTCTCATCACCGTGGTTTTTCACCCTATAACTGTATAAATGTCAAGCTCCACGCCGTATTTTGGTAAAAAACCCCGTTTCTGCCTAAGTGCTAATTTAGTTCAAAAATCGAACAAATGACTGCGAATGCCACTGCCGCTAGCTTTTGAGAACTTATATATCTAGTGTTCGATCCGATGTGCACTCGGCCCAGTACACTATATATTGTCAAGCAGGCTTCAGCCACGCCAAGGTCGGAGCTGCACTCAAGACTTAGTTGCTGATTAAATATTGCCCTATGGTTGCTCAGTTACAAACCCCTAAACTCAATTTAACCCACAGCTTGCCCTACACAGTTCAAGGGCTGGTGCAAGTCTTTACAGGCCCGCACCGCTGCTTTTTTACCAGTGTCATGGCTCAGGCCCTCAGAATTGCAGGACAGGGAGCTCCCGTGCTAGCGGTGCAGTTCCTCAAAGGGGGAATTAATCAAGGGCACCAGCATCCGGTGCGGCTGGGGCAAAATTTAGACTGGGTGCGCTGCGATTTGTCACGCTGCATTGAGAATGCTGATTTAGATGAGCTGGAGACGCGATCGATCGAACAATTGTGGCAGTATGTTCAAAATGCGGTGCGCGAAGGTCGTTATTCCTTAGTTATTCTCGATGAATTGAGTTTAGCGATTAATTTGGGATTGATTCCCGAAGCCGAAGTGGTGGCATTGATTGACAACAAACCGCATCATTTGGATATGATTTTTACCGGGCCATCCATGCCCCAAAGAATTTTGGATGTTGCCGACCAAATTACGGAAATTCGCCGCAGTTAAGGACAATGATTCAATTTGCGATCGCCTGTTTAGCGATCGCATTTTTTATGTCAAAAAATAGTATATAAAAAAAGAGTATCGGCTCAATAAGTAGGGGTAGCAGTTAATCTAGTTGCAATAGACTTGCCCAAGGGATAAAGAGAAGATTTTTC
>NZ_JAUBUC010000208.1:0-1724 GCF_036705285.1 Microcoleus sp. B4-C1
ATTTTAACTACCAGCCGGGAAGTCCCGGGCGTATATTCAGAGGGGATGAATCTGAGCGCTAAGCGAAGTACCCCGAATGAATTACGCCCGCGTGATGAAAGGCTCGTCGGATGGAGGAACGGAAGCCGACAATTAGACTTGCCTACTATGAATCAATCTTCGGGAGCATCTTGATTTTCGATGTTCTTCCCAGTGCTAAAATAGTAATTTGGTGTTGCATTTTAGACGTACATAAACTATACTATGCAAAGGTCGAAAATAGGAAGTTTAGAAATGCAACTAACTTACAAATACCGCCTCAAACCAACCATTGCCCAACTAACGACGATTGTGGCTCACTTAGAACTTTGTCGCCGGCAGTACAACTACCGACTCAGCGAAAGATTTAGGTGGTGGTCAGCCACGAGAACGCCCATAAACGCTTGCCCATTGATTGTTTCGATAGTCCCTGTTGAGGAGATTTATCGAAATATTCCTTTGACGAGAGTGCAAACTAGAGATGGCAGAAAGAAGGATGAATCAGGCAATCCTTTGACCAGGAAAGGTGACGTTTTCTCGAACATTGAAGGCGGATATGTACAGTGGCAGACGATACAACTTGCTGACCTAAAAAACACTAAAAAGCTGTTTCCTAATTATAAAGTGTTGGATTCTCAGGTTTTGCAAGATGTCGTCAACAGAGTAGAAACTTCCTTTTCAAACTTTACTACGCCCGACAAAAATGGCCATCGTAGAGGCAAGCCTAAATTCAAGGGGCGACCCTACTACAAATCCTTCACTTATCCTCAATTAGACAACCTAAATATTGTCAAGGATGAGCAAAATAGGATTTGTATTAGCCTTGCCAAAATAGGTCAAGTACCTATGGTTTTTCACCGCCCAATACCAACAGGGTTCAAAGTTAAGACGGGTAGTGTTATCTCAGAAGCGGATGGGTGGTATATTTCCTTGACGCTAGAAGATAAGACGGTTCCCGTAACGGTTGCAGAAATTCAACCGACTGATGAAAATACTGTGGGTATCGACTTGGGAATTACTAATTACGCTTACCTTTCCAATGGTGAAAGAGTTGAGAATCCTAGATTTTTGAGGAAATCGGCTCAGAAATTAGCAAGGCTTCAAGCGAAGTTAGCTAATAGAGTCAAGGGTTCTCAACCTTGGAAAATAATCAAGGACAAGGTTTCCCAACTCCATCAGTTCGTGGCTAGATCCCGATTAGATTTTCAGTTCAAAACTGCACATGAGTTATTCGGTAAATGTGATGTTTTAGTTGTTGAAGACTTGAGTGTCAAAAATCTGACTAGACGTGCCAAGCCCAAGACCGATATTGAGAATGGTAATTTGGTTTATTTGCCTAACGGTCAGTCAGCTAAGAGTGGTTTGAATAAATCCATGCTTGATGCTGCTCACGGGCAATTCGCCAACGTTCTGAAATATGTCGCCTGGAAACTAGGTAAAAGTGTTTTATTTGTTGATCCAAAGGGAACTTCCCAGCACTGTTGGAACTGCCTCAATAAAGTCCCGAAAGAATTATCGGAACGGTGGCATTCTTGCCAGTGTGGGGAATCTTTAGATCGAGACGAAAATTCAGCTAAACTCGTCAGAAAGATTGGTCTGAGTTATGAAAGTGGCGGGGGAACTCCGTCACTCAAAAAAGCCTTTGAAAAAAAGGAAAAAGAAGCCTGCGGTCTAACTGTACCCAGTTGACCGTCAGGTTAGTTCAC
>NZ_JAUBUC010000130.1:0-15010 GCF_036705285.1 Microcoleus sp. B4-C1
ACGTATTAAATTCAAGTCCAGTCACCCGACTTAATATTTTGTTACATACTTATGGATTTTCCCGCCGACCTACTTAGGCGAATAGATAAGAATGCCAGGTAACGAGGTTTAGGATATTGTAGCCGATCGCCCAAACTACAAAAACCGAGTTTATTTGAGAAACAGGGTTTCTGAGTCTTGCATCGCCTCGCAGATGTACAATAGGACGATCGCATTCCCCAACTCCCACCGTGATAGAGCGCTACACCTTGCCCGAAATGGGCAACATCTGGACTGAAACCGCCAAACTCAAAACCTGGCTGCAAGTAGAAATCGCTGTCTGCGAAGCTCAAGCCGAACTCGGCTACATCCCCGTCGCCGCAGTCGAAGAAATCAAAGCTAAGGCTAATTTTGACCCCAAACGAGTCCTCGAAATAGAAGCGGAAGTCCGCCACGACATGATCGCCTTCTTGACAAATGTCAACGAATATGTAGGCGATGCCGGCCGCTACATTCACCTCGGCTTAACCAGTTCCGATGTGCTCGATACCGCTTTGGCGCTGCAATTAGTCGCCAGCGTCAATATCTTGTTAGAACGTGTCGAAGAATTGAGTCAAGCTATTCGCTATCAGGCTCAACAGCATCGCAATACCGTCATGGTTGGTCGATCGCACGGAATTCACGCCGAACCCATCACCTTTGGCTTTAAACTAGCAGGATGGCTGGCAGAAGTCTTTCGCAACCGAGAAAGATTGGTGAATTTGCGATCGTCCATAGCAGTCGGCAAAATCTCCGGTGCAGTCGGAACCTATGCTAATATTGACCCGCGAATTGAAGCGATCGCCTGTCAAAACCTCGGACTCGAACCGGATACCGCATCCACTCAAGTCATTTCGCGCGATCGACACGCCGAATACGTCCAAACCTTAGCACTGTTAGCAGCATCGATCGAGCGTTTTGCAGTAGAAATCCGCAACCTGCAACGCACCGACGTTCTCGAAGTCGAAGAATTCTTTTCCAAAGGGCAAAAAGGCTCATCCGCCATGCCCCACAAACGCAACCCGATTCGATCGGAAAGACTCACAGGAATGGCGAGAATTGTCCGCGCCAACGCCGTCGCAGCCTTAGAAAACGTTGCACTTTGGCACGAAAGAGACATCTCTCACAGTTCCGTAGAACGGATGATTTTGCCTGACAGTTCTACAGTAACTCACTTCATGTTAGTAGAAACCACAGACTTAGTAAAACACCTGCTAGTCTATCCCGAAAACATGAAGCAAAACATGAACCTTTACGGCGGAGTCATCTTCAGCCAGCGGGTGATGTTAGCCTTAGTAGAAAAAGGCACAAGTCGCGAAGACGCCTACAAAATTGTGCAATCTTGTGCTCACGAAGCTTGGAACAAACCGGGCGGCAATTTCTACAATTTAATTGCTAAGGACGATCGGGTAACAGCTAAGATGACAACCAAAGAGATTGATGATTGTTTCGATCCGCAGTATCAATTGAGGCACTTAGATTTAGTGTATCAGCGCTTGGGAATTTGAGGATAATTAACAATTAAAAATTACTCAGAGAGAGAGAGAAGAGATCGAGCGTTCTCGCGCTTGTCCCACAGTCCGCCGGGGGTTAAAACCCCCGTCTCATAGCTAAAGTCGGTTAAAACCGACTGAAAGACTCATAAAATAAAAGTTTTACAGAAATATTTCAGTCCTCTTCAGAGGACTTTAGCTATGAGACAGGGGTTTCAACCCCTGTCGGTCTGGCGGGATGACAGACAACACGAAAAGCGCGAAAATTCCCCAAAATATCCAATGTAAAAACTCTATTAAATATCCACTTAACACAGCTATGAAATTAAACCGATTTACAAAATATTTAATTGTATTCGCTCTAATATTACTATCTACAACCACACTGAATTATACAACATCTATTAGCGCCCAGGAGCCGCCACAAGTGCAAATTACCCAACCAGAACCAAACCCCGTAGTACCTGAAAGTATTTTCATGAGTCAACTTCCCAGTGGGGCGCGACTGGTTGACATCCGCACAGTAAATCCCAACATTCGTCTCGATATCCGGTACGCCACTACTAACAATTTCTTGAAACGAAAGCTTTACCCTATATCGAAATGCGCCTTGAGAAGTTCTGTTGCTCAAAAGTTAGGGCTAGTTCAAACAGATTTGGAAAAAATCGGATTGGGTTTGAAAGTTTACGATTGCTACAGGCCTTTCTCTGTGACTAAGCAAATGTGGCAAGCTTGGCCAGATCCGCGCTATGTTGCTAATCCTGCTAGGGGTTCGCGACACAATCGCGGTGCTGCTATTGATTTGACTTTAGTCGATCGCACTGGCAAAGAATTAGAAATGCCTACACCTTACGATGATTTTACCGAAAAAGCTCACGGAGATTATCAAGGCGGCAGCGCAGAATCTCGGAAAAATCGTCAAGTGCTTAAGGATGCGATGAAAAAACACGGATTTATGGGTATCACAACCGAATGGTGGCACTTTGATTCGGAAGATTGGCAGAAATTTGCAATTCTTGATATATCCCTTGGGGCGATTCCTTAATTATACTATTGATTAAAAGTCGTATATCCGGGTAGGGACACGGCACTGCCGTGTCCCTACAGATGTCAGGAAAATTATCGCAATTTAACCGAAAATTCGTATTCGTATCCCCGGAAATTAGAGTCTAATTGTAATGTGTAATTGCCCGTTACTGGCATTTTTCCAGTCCACTCTGTTTCATTGCCTTGATAAGGATCTCCGGCTAAAAGTTTGCCACGAGGAGTTATAATTTGCGGGAAAACATCTTTCCGACTCCTAACAGTCATTGTTTGACCTTTTCTGGCGCGAATCTGGTAAGAGTGGGTGCCGCCGCCGATAATTCGACCTTTGATGATCGCCTCATCTCCTCCCGGCCGAAAATTAATCTGCTGATTGACGTTAGAACAACTGCTTTCGGTGCGGTTTTTGGCAATCCAACCGGGCGGATCGGTAATTCGCAGCCAACCATTTTGTTCTTCGGCGACTGAAACAAAGGTATTATTTTTAAGTTTTCCTACTATGTTGCTGCCCCTTACTTGCGGGATCGATCGCACATTTAGCGGTGGATTCGGATCGCTGACTACAGCCATACTGATTTTGCAACCCGAATTTGGCGGTGTGACAACTACGGGCTCAACTTTTCGTGGAGGGACTCCTGCAACTAGCGAGGATTCAAGTGCTGGTGTTTTTGCCGGTTGGGGCTGGGATTTCGGAGATTCTGCCACCTGGGTTTGTGCTTGCAGAGGTTCTGGTTGCCGAGATTCAGGGTTTTTCGTCGGCCCTGCAATCTGGTTTCTGGTGGATGCGGGCGATTCTGCAAGGGGAAGATCGGATTGTTTCATCGCACCCGACTGTATAGTTGCAACAGCCACTCCCACCGCTGTTGCCACTCCTGCTAAGCTTACTGTGATGATTTGACGCTTCGTAAATGACATAAAAAACCCTCTCTGTATCTATACTAATAATTTTTGTTTGGGAGTTGAGGCGATCGCCAGTTAATTTATAGTGGAAACACCTAGTGCGGGCCACAGGGTCATTCGATTTTAGATTTTAGATTTTGGATTTTGGATTGACTTGCGCCAGATAAATTCGGGGGCTTGAGGATTTTAGATTTTCGATTTGGGATTGATTCCACGGATAAATCACGTGGCGGGTACCAGCTTTGAAATTCTTGGTCAGGATTTTTAGATAAAATTTCAGATCCATAATTGTCGCAATAATTTGAGTCAATATATACTGGACGCCTATACTGATGGTAATCTTGCTCTGGGTTATTTGCGCGCAAATTTGCGAAAGTAAGCGTTCAGCGCGAGGTACATAAAATGTCAAAATTGATTCCTCTGAGATTACAACCGCCTCGCGATCGATTATTGGAGGAGGTGAAGCAGGAAGTCCAAGCAGGCCTCGCGCAGTCTTTGCACGCTGCTGTGCTGGCTAACCTCAGTCAAGACTCGTCGCCTGTTGGTGTTAACCGCTGTTGGGATGTGGAAGTGAAAGCGGGGAACCGTCCGAGTTTTCGGCTTCCTCCCAAAGCCAGCATTGCCAAAGTGTTCGATCGCACCGGTGGCAAATTGGTAATTTTGGGAGCGACGGGTGCAGGCAAAACTACGACGCTGCTAGAATTAGCTCGCGTGTTAATTTCCCGCGCCCAAAAAGATGCTAGTTTTCCAGTACCAGTGCTGTTTGAACTCGGATCATGGAAAGCAGAATCCGGGGCGATCGCCGATTGGTTAATTGCTCAACTTCAGTTCAAATACGGCATCTCTCCTGCAGTGGGCAAAAAATGGCTCGCCGAACAACAATTGCTGCCTCTCCTCGACGGCTTGGACGAAGTGGAAACTTACCGCCAAAATAGCTGCATTCAAGCAATCAATCAGTTTGTGGAAAGCGAATTTAAACCCAAACATTTAGTAGCTTGCAGCATTTTTGATGCTTACAAAAACTGCGAAAGTCGATTTCGCCTGCAAGCAGCGGTTTTATTGAAACCTTTAACAGAAACTAAAATCCAAAATTATCTGCTAGAAGCCAGAAGCCGCGAACTTTGGTACAGCATTGAGCACGAGCCGGAGTTGTTAAAATTGGCAAAAGTTCCGTTGCTTTTGAGCATGATGGCTTTGGCTTACGACGATATTTTAATTGAAGCTTGGAAGCGCATAACTTCGGCCGAAGAACAGCGCAAATATCTCTTAACTGCCTATATTCGCCACCAAATCACCGGGCAAGTCAAGCAGTATCCCAGAGGTAAGGAACTGCGGCCCGAACAAATTCGCTACTGGCTGGGATGGTTGGCGAGAAGGATGGAACAGGAAGGAATTCAAGAATTTTACCTCGATCGCATACCGTCTAGCTGGCTGCAAACAGCCGATGAACGGCGCAAGTATCAGCTTGGAGTTAAGCTGCTTGGCGGGCTGATTTGGGTGATTTTGGGATTAATTGCCAGCCTAGTCTCCGGGTCAATTTGGGGCATAATTGCGGGTGCTGTTGCTGCGGTAATTAGTGCTTTTTTACCGGGAATTCCGGGGATTGAAAGGTTTATATTGCGCCTGGTGCTGTGGTCGAACGGCTACATTCCTTGGGATTACAAGCGTTTTCTCGATGCTGCGGGCGATCGCTTGTTGCTGCAAAAAACTGGCGATCGGCGTTATCGATTTATTCACGATTTATTGCAAAAACATTTTTCGGAAATCTAAATGCCGGAGGTTGACACAAACAAATATAATGGATGTAACTGTGAAGGAGATTCCAATATTCGACAAGCAAAAGGAAACTCAATGACTGTAAAATTCATCCTGAGCGAATACGTTGACAAAGCAATGGCTGAGGCTATGTATGACAAACTTGAAGATCATAGCTTTGTGGGGAAAATTCCTGTTTGCAAGGGAGTCATCGCCTTTGGTTCAACGTTAAAAGAGTGTCAAAATGAGTTGCGCTCAACTTTGGAAGACTGGATTTGGCTAGGGTTGAAATTGCGACATCGAATGCCCGTCATTGACAAGATTGATTTAAATATGGAATAGCTTGTCAACTAACACACACTCATCCCAAAAAAGTTTATGGTATTTTTGCCATTTGAAATAGCTGTGAGGCCGTAAATTCTAATCCATCAAAAAGTGTATCTGTTAATAGCGTATCTCCCCTATAAGTCTGCGGTGCTGCATCGGGGTAAAAAACTGTAATGCTTCTCGCCTTGCTATCTACTATCCAAACCCGCAATACCTTAGCATCTAAATAATCTCTCGCTTTAGCAGCTAACTGACCGAAAGTTTGTTCTGGTGAAATAATTTCTATGACTAATTCTGGGGCTACAGGACAGGCTTCATCTTGATTCCAGTCAGGAGATAAGCGTTCGTAAGAAACATATAAAAGATCGGGTACAGGCACCCAGTCTCGCCCCAGTCTGGTTAATTTTACCGCCCATTCTACACCAATTTCTCCCCGTTCCTCACCCCACTGTTCGAGGATTTTTATTAGGCTTCGGGTGAGGCGAGAATGAAATTTTTTAGGTGACATCTTCGGCACTGCTTGCTCGTCAATAAGTTCGTAGGTAATATCACCTTCTCCTTCGGGAAGAGCGAAAAACTCTTCTAGAGTTAGTTGAGTTTTTGTCTGGATCATGGTGTTTTTCTGCTGTTAAACGGCATAGAATGCGACAAAAGCTTAGTATTCGTAGGGTGCGTCGCCATTTTTAATCTCTAAATTATATCGACTTTTCGAGTGGCGACGCACCTTACATATAGGTTTGTTTCCACGAGTCTTGCAAGCACAGGTGCGTCGCTACTAGATTGTCGCTTTTTATTGAGGATTGTCGATCGCGACACACCCTACAGCTAAGGTTGCATGACTTAAAAATTAATTGACATAATACAAATGTTATGATAAAGATTTGCAAAATCTAAGGTTTTAACTGCCGAATTTGCGATCGCATCCTCATCCACACCCCCAAAAGGTTAATATTCTAGTCTGACCCTCCTGCAATCATTGCTTCACCTCCTATGGCAGAAACCTTACTTTTCAACGCCCTCCGCGAGGCGTTAGACGAAGAAATGGCCCGCGACTCCGCCGTATTCGTACTCGGCGAAGACGTAGGTCAATACGGCGGTTCCTACAAAGTCACCAAAGACCTCTACAACAAATACGGCGAACTTAGAGTGCTCGACACCCCGATCGCCGAAAATAGCTTTACAGGCATGGCAGTAGGCGCAGCAATGACGGGACTGCGGCCGGTCATCGAAGGCATGAACATGGGCTTTTTGCTGCTGGCCTTCAACCAAATTTCCAACAACGCCGGAATGCTGCGCTACACATCCGGCGGCAACTTCAAAATGCCAATGGTAATTCGTGGGCCCGGTGGCGTGGGCCGGCAACTCGGCGCGGAACACTCCCAGCGCCTAGAAGCATATTTCCAAGCAGTACCGGGTTTGAAAATAGTCGCCTGTTCGACTCCCTACAACGCCAAAGGACTCTTAAAATCAGCCATCCGCGACGATAACCCCGTTCTGTTTTTCGAGCACGTTCTTCTTTACAACCTCAAAGAAAATTTGCCAGAAACAGAATATTTAGTGCCGCTGGACAAAGCAGAGATTGTGCGATCGGGCAAAGATGTCACAATCGTGACATATTCGAGGATGCGGCACCACGTCATGCAAGCCGTGCCCGCCCTGGTAAAAGAAGGTTACGATCCAGAAGTAATCGACCTAATTTCTCTCAAACCTCTGGACATGGAGACAATTGGCGCATCCATTCGCAAAACTCACAAAGTAATTATTGTAGAGGAGTGCATGAAAACAGGAGGCATCGGTGCCGAACTAATTGCCTCAATCAGCGATCGATTTTTTGACGAACTCGACGCACCGGTTTTGCGCCTGTCTTCACAAGATATTCCCACACCTTACAACGGCAATTTGGAAAGACTGACAATTGTCCAGCCCAATCAAATTGTCGAAGCCGTCCAAAAAATGGTAGCTTTGCGAGTATAAATAGTCATCAGTCATTAGCCATTAGTCATTAGTTATCACTCTTTTGTTGTTCGCTAAAACTAACGATATCCAGCAGGACATTGATGCTAAAAAACGGATGCACAGATTGATTATTTCTTGCACCTAACTACTGACTAATGACCAATGACCAATGACTAATGACTAATAATTAAATATGCAAAAACAACGTTCCCTATTAGCCCTAATTTTTGTTCTAATCATCGCCGCCATTACTGTAATAGTAACAATTCCGACGCGGCTGGGATTAGACTTGCAAGGAGGGTCGCAACTCACAATTCAGGTAAAAACTACCCCCACAATTCCCAAAATTGACCAGGGAATGTTAGAAGCAGTGCGGCGGATTGTCGAAAACCGCGTTAACGGTTTGGGTGTTTCCGAAGCATTAGTCCAAACAGTAGGAGAAGACCAAATTCTCGTGCAGTTGCCCGGAGTAAATGACCCGCAGCAAGCAGAACGAGTTTTGGGCGGTACGGCCAAGCTAGAATTTCTGGAACAACTGCCCGGAACAGAAGCACAATTGGGCATTGAAAGGCAGTTGCAGCAGGAATTGCTGGTCAAACAAGCAGAACTGAAAATTAGCCCGAATGAGGCAGCTATTAAAGAAAATCAGGCTGCTTTGACAAGAAGCAATGAGGCGATCGCCAAACTCTTCAAAAGCAGCGGCCTCGGTGGCGAAAACCTCAAAGACGCTCAACCTCAACCCTTGGCCTCTGGGAACAACTGGAACGTTGCTCTCGTTTTCGATACCCAAGGAGGCGAACTATTTGCCCAACTCACTAAAAATTTAGCCGGCACCGGACGCAGTATCGGTATTTTCCTAGACGAAAGAATGATCAGTTCTCCAGTCGTCGGCGTTGAATTTGCCCAAACAGGAATTACTGGTGGAAGTGCCGTAATTCAAGGAAACTTTACAACGCAAGAAGCCAACGATTTGGCAGTGCAATTGCGGGGCGGTGCTTTGCCGGTGCCGGTCGAAATTGTAGAAAACCGCACTGTCGGCGCTAGCTTGGGTAGAGACAGCATTCAAAGCAGTATTAACGCAGGTATAGGCGGCTTAATTTTAGTCTTGATTTTCATGGTTGCCTACTATCGACTCCCCGGCGTAATTGCCAATATTTCTCTGTTAATTTATGCTCTGTTAACTTGGGCAGCTTTCGTGCTTTTGGGAGTGACATTAACGCTGCCGGGAATTGCTGGTTTTGTGCTCAGCATCGGGATGGCTGTGGATGCTAACGTGCTGATTTTTGAGCGCACCCGCGAAGAGTTGCGGGCGGGAAAATCGCTTTATCGATCGGTCGAATCGGGTTTTTACCGCGCTTTTTCCAGCATTTTAGACGGTAACGTCACAACAGTTATTGCTTGTGTTGCTTTGTTCTCCTTGGGCGCAGGTTTAGTTAAAGGGTTTGCTGTAACTCTGGGATTGGGCGTATTAGTGAGTATGTTTACTGCGCTCACGTGCAGCCGCACTCTGCTGTTCGTAGTATTGAGCTTTCCAGCCCTGCGGAAACCTCAGTTGTTCTGTCCCGATTTGTCGAAAACTGCTAATAGTTAACTGTTGACTGTTGACTGTTGACTTCTTCCTTCCTTCTTACATCCGTTACATTCGTTAAGCTGAGGCGCATCTACATTTGACAATCAAATTCGAGCAAATTCTTGTGGGGTGGGCGTCCCGCCCGCCCAAAAATACAATTTAGATGCGTAACAGCTTACACAATCCGTTGCCGAACTTCCCTCTTCCTTCAAATTATGAAATTCAGTGTAATCAAATATCGATCGCTCTGGTGGAGTATTTCCGCCGCTATAATCCTTGCAGGTATAGTGTCGATGGCGATTTCTTGGACTCGTCCCGACATCCGCGCACCACTGCGCCCCAGTTTGGACTTTATCGGCGGCACTCGGCTGCAATTTGAACTCGACTGCACGAAACCGGAAAATTGTAAACCCATCGATCTTGCTGCTGTCCGCCAAGTCCTGGACACCCAAGGTTTAGCGGGCAGCAGCATTCAAGTTATCGGCCAAGAACAGCAGGGTTTGTCGCTGCGAACAAAAACTTTGGATGTCGAACAGCGGACTAATTTGCAAACAGCTTTGAGCGAAAAGATAGGCGCTTTTGCTCCTCAATCTACTCAAATTGATACGGTTGGGCCTACCCTCGGCAAACAGTTGTTTACTTCTGGTTTGCTGGCTTTGTTGGTTTCTTTTGCTGGAATTACTGCTTATCTGACATTCCGATTTCAGTTGGATTATGCCTTTTTTGCTTTTGTGGCTGTGCTTCACGACGTGTTGGTCACGCTTGGTGTTTTCTCGTTTTTGGGTTTAGTTCAAGGACTGGAAGTTGATAGTTTATTTGTGGTCGCGCTCTTGACACTTATCGGTTTTTCTGTTAACGATACTGTGGTAATTTACGATCGCGTGCGAGAAGTAATCAAGCTAAATCCGGGACAGTCGATCGATCAAATTGTCGATGATGCTGTCATGCAGACGCTGGGAAGGTCAATTAACACAACGTTTACCACGCTGCTGACATTGTTTTCAATCTTTTTGTTTGGCGGCGAAACCCTCAAATACTTTGCTTTAGCTTTGATTGTCGGTTTTATTGCTGGTTCGTATTCGAGTATTTTCGTTGCCAGTACGCTGCTAGCTTGGTGGCGCAGTCGCACCGGCCACTCCATCCCCGTCCCCGCAGAAGGAATCAACCAGTCCGAGGAAGTTTAATTGACTGTTAACGGTTAACTGTTAACGGTTAACTGTTGACTGACTAATAATAAATCATCAATAACCAATAACTAATGACAAATGACAAATGAAAAATGACAAATGACAAATAATATCATGTCCAATCGAGCGATTAAAAGGGCGGGTTTTGGAGATTGTCAATTATTGGCTGATATTTTGCGTGAACCCGCCCCTACCGTATTAGGGGTAATCGACCGGACATAATATAACAAATAATAAATAACAAATGACTACTGACCAAACTTTTGAAATTGAAGTCCAAAGGCTTCACAAACTAACAGTTTACGGCCGCTGGTTAACAGTGATATTGCTGTGGATTAGCGTCGGTTCTTTGAGCATTTGGGGTTTGCGCCGCGAAATCGGTTTGTGGTTAGAACACTTCACTTGGGCGGCGGTGCGCTATGGTTTATCTTTTCATCGCTGGCCCACTCTCGGTTTAGGTTTGTGCTTGGGGATGACTTTGGGAGTGCTAACTTGGCAAAGTCGCAATATGGTGCGAGGGTTGCCCCTGCGGGAAAAACAGGGTTTGGAACAACAAGTTCGCCGCATTCGCCAACAGGGGCCGAGTCATCCTTTGTGGAAGTGGGTTTGCAAAGGTTCGCGGTAGCCGACGGGCTTTATTCTTTAGTCCTAGACGCACTCCAACCTAAGAAACCGGGTTTTTTACCGAATCTGCGCGCTGCAAGCAAATATGAGGGTGAAAAACCCGGTTTCTGACCACCTTTGAGTAGATGCTAATTATTTTAAATCCGTTAAATCCCGTACATTGCTCGTTGCCGAACTTCCTTCTGCTATATCATGCAAAGCGAGGCAAAATCTGTGCGAGGGAAGACTGTTGAAGTGGAATTTCGATCGCAAATTCTGCTCCTTTTCCCGGTTCCGAAAAGCACTTCAATGTGCCACCGTGTTGGTTGACAACAATTTCATAGCTAATCGACAGTCCCAAACCCGTTCCTTGGCCGACTGGCTTAGTAGTAAAGAAAGGGTCAAACAACCGCTTCCGAATATCTTCTGTCATCCCCGGGCCGTTGTCAGAAATTTTAATTATTACCTTTTTTTTCTCAATTAACTCGGTGCGAATCAGAATCGTAGGAATCAGGCGGGTAGACTTAGAAACTGATGATTGAGTCTTTGTACTAGACTGATCTTTTTCGCCTAATTGCGACTTATCTGCGTTTTTTTTATCGACGTTTTCGTATTTATTAGACTCAACCAGAGCGTAAACTGCATTAAGTAAAATATTCATAAATACCTGATTGAGTTGTCCGGGATAGCACTGCACCAGTGGCAAGTCGCTGTATTCTTTGTGAATTTCTATCGCCTCCTGCCCCGGTTTTCCTTTAAGCTGGCTTTGCAAAAGCATAATCGTATTGTTGATACCGTCGTGAATGTTGACTTGCTTCATTTCAGCTTCGTCTAACCTGCAAAAATTCCGCAGCGACAAAACGATGTCGCGCACTCTTTCTGCACCTTGCTGCATAGAATTTAAGACTTTCGGCAAGTCTTCTAGCAAATAATCGAGTTCGATTTTTTCTGCTTCCGCTTCAATTGCTGCGATGGGTTCGGGACAGTGCTGTCGGTAGATGTCGAGCATCCGCATTAAACATTGCGTGTACTCTTTAGCATGGTGCAAATTGCTATAAATAAAGCCGATGGGATTGTTGATTTCGTGAGCTACTCCTGCTACTAACTGCCCCAAAGAAGACATTTTTTCTGTTTGAATTAGTTGAGTTTGAGTGCGCTGAAGTTCCAGCAGGGCAAGTTCGAGCTGTTGGGCTTGATGTCTCAATTGTGCTTGCGACTCGCGCATCGCCACGGTTGATAACTCGTGAATTTGCAACTGAGAAAGCAGCAGTTGGTGTACGTCTAAAAGTTTGTAAGTTTCCGGTTCTACTTGCACTACAATTGGTTCGTGGATTAGTTCGGGCGATCGCTCCAAAGACTGCCGCACTGCTGTCATAATTGAGGTGTCGCGATCGAGAACCAACATATCAGTTTTAGTAAAGCGGTAGAGTATGAACAAAGGCTGTTGAGAAAATAACTCCAAGCTGTAGGGGCGGCTCATGTGTTCAAAATAACGCCGCCGCGAAATCATCCCTATAAACTTTCCTTGCTGAGTGATGATGATGCCGGGAACTAAAGGGTTTGCTTGAAAAATTTTAGCAACTTCGTCCCCCGGACACTCAGATTCTAGGAGAAAGTCGTACAGGGTTAATTCCTGTAGAGTCGATCGCAAACCAAGCGACGATTTTAGGGGACTCAACCCGTCAGTTTCATACACTGCTCCCTCCTTTGGTAATTGGCAGTTGTGGTTTGCTGCTGGAGTATTGCCTACTATTTAGAAGGCTTTTTCAACTCTTTTTATAGCTTAGTCATCAACTTTCCTCTGCTCCCTCGAATCCAGTTAATTCAGCAGGATTTTTTTCCTTAAATCGTGCTGGTGTCACCAGAAATGATATTGCAGGTTAGATTGATTTAACAGCAGACACCCCTTTGAAACCTGACTATGTATTGAATTTTATATATCCAAGATTTTACTAATCCGAATATAACAGTCATAACTATTTTTAATGTTTGATGACATTAAATTGGTTCAGATGGATAGACATCTGCGACCTGTGGCAGTACATTTCGTATTGCCCCTTGCGTAAAATTATATTACAATAAGACAAGAATAGCGACAAATCAGCAGCCGATCGCCCGATTTGAAAATTCAGGCAAAACAGGTTTCCGGCAATTGCCAATGAATCTCACTTGTCGGTTTTTTTGTACCAATGCCGATCGCACTCAACCCGAAGATTGTATTGTAGGTAGTCTCAGAGCCAAGGACAGCCGATGGCGAGCAATTTGTCAAGTTCGGCAGCTTATACTTTAGCCGCATCGAGACTCCAAAGCTTCACCAACGAAATTTTTCCCGGCAGATGCTAAAGTTGTGCGATCGCAGCTAAAACTCACATTCGACACATCCGCTTGATGTGCCTTAAAATTTTCCAGAAAAGTACCGTCGGGCCACGAACTTGAGATTCAAACTCTGTCGCTGGCAAATCCGACACGGAGAATCAAGAGGAAGCAGAAGCAAATAATTCTATTTTACCCGACTTTTTCCCAACTTCACCATCAATTTGAGGAAGTTGGTTTGGTTGCTATAATATTTCGATGATTATTACTTCTCCTCACCCTTGATTTTAGGCAATTCTCATTAGAAACTCTAAGATGTTGATTTGAGGAACATCCGGGGGTGGGGTTTGGTTGGGCGATCGCACTGAGCTAAATTGAAATAACATTTGAGGAAAGTAAGCGACGGTTTCCATGTGCGGTTTCCCGAACGAGAGGTGGTAATTGTATACACGGCGGGACGATCGTACTTTCAGTACAATGTCAGTATTTCAACCTGTACACCTGTTGAGTCTGAGTCTCTGAGAGTGTGGAAGTCGCTCTCATCCTTTCGTTGTCTGGATTGGACGCTTTTCAAGGATTAGGCGGTGCGAGGGCCAGAAGCAGACAGTTAACCAAACGGCACAAGGAGATAGGGACAGATGGGATAAGCCCAGAAGCGAGAGAGTCAGAGAATTTTCATCATCATACCTTGATAAAATCACGACAGCAGCAGCAATATCACCCAAAAGAATGATTGATTCAAAAAAAGTTGCGTGTTATATTTCAATATCATTCTATACAAAAATACTTTTACCTAAAAGGAGAACAAAAAATGGACACACCTACAGATCGCGCACAAGAACCAGTCGGGACAAGAGAACTCGAATCAATACCTGTATCTGAAAAAGTTTCTGCCCAAAAAGTTTCTGAGGTTAATTTTGAAACGACTCCTCTAGAAACCCCTGCTTATACTCAGGAAAAAGTTAGCGTCGAGGAGGTAAAAATTAACGGCGACGATTTGGTTGCTAAAGTTAAAGAATTGATTCACGAAGGAAATATCCGCCGCATCATTATCAAAAATGAAGAGGGACGGATATTAGTAGAAGTTCCTTTGACGGTGGGAGTAGTCGGTGGAGTCATCGGTGCAGCCTTGTTTCCAGTCATTGCAGCAGTAGGAGCGATAGGTGCATTAGTAGCTCACATGACCATCATCATTGAAAGAACAGAATAAAAAAATTCGTAAGGATTCAGGTCAAAAAAACTTCGGTGACAAAAGTTGGTAAAATAAACCAATGAAAAAGCCCGCAGCAACCAGAAAGCAGAAAAAAACCGAAATATAGCAGTTGAGCCAAGCTTAACTTGTAGAAATGGTACTGGGGCTGCAAAAAATCATTGAATAATTGCAAGAAAAACTAGGGATTGCTACGGGCAAAAATCCAACCACCAGTCAGACTTGCTTCACTACGTTCGCAATGACAGGAAATCCTAGTACGTGCATCCAGGATTAACTGGTTCCCAGGCTCCAGCCTGGGAACTGAGGAATGAGAAATAACTTCCACAAACTTGTGGAAGTTATTTAATTCTCATTCCTTAGTCCAAACCGAGAGTTAAGCAACGTTTGCACGCGCCCGATTCAGAGACATGGATTAGGGCGTACTGCAATAGAAGCAGAGGCAGAAATTAATCGCTTAAAACAGCTTTTTCCTCTGTTGTTGGATACCGAAGCAATTTATCAAGAATGGGAGCGACTGGCGATCGCAAATAAGGTTGTAGGTGTTAACGTTCATGATGCGCGGCTAGTTGCTGCTATGCTAGTTCATGGTTTAACCCATATCCTAACTTTTAACATTGCTGATTTCGCTCGT
>NZ_JAUBUC010000131.1:0-4330 GCF_036705285.1 Microcoleus sp. B4-C1
CTGACTGGCGGTGCTGGTGCGGATCTGTTTGTTTACAAAGCAGCAGGCGAAGGCGGTGATACGATTACTGACTTTACCTCTGGAACTGACAAATTCGAGTTTAGCGCGAGCGCTTTCGGCAATTTGACTACGACTAACTTTGACGGTGTTAGCGGTTCAAATCCTGACATTACTGGCAAAGAGTTAGTGATTTTCACAGGCGGCAGTTATGCCTCTTTGCAAGATGCACAAGCTAAAGCCCTGGGCAATTCTACAACTGCTGGTTTCTTCGCCTTTACTAATGCGTCGAACGAAACAGAGTTGTATTTTGACTCGAACGGTACCGTAGCCGGTGGTTCGACCTTGATTGCGAATCTGGGAACGGCTGCTAGCAATCTGGGAACGGCGGACTTTGTATTTACAGGTACGATCGCACCTTCTGCGGGTGGTACTACTACCAACTCAGGTAGCGTTGTGGATTTAATCACTAATCCCGGTACTTTCCCGACAAGCGGAGTTAACAACTTCGGTTCTGGTGTTGGCGGTTACAACTTCACCACTCCTGTCTTATTTACAGGAAGTGCGACAGCTAATAACGTCACCGGCACTGAGTTTGCTGACATCTTGAACGGCGGATCGAGTGCTGATATTTTCGACGGCGGTGCAGGTAACGACAGTATCTCCGGCGATGCAGGTAACGACAGCATTTTCGGCGGCGCGGGTAGCGACAGTCTCTTCGGCGGCGAGGGGAATGACACTTTAATCGGTGGTGTGGGAACCAATGTTCTCAACGGCGGTGCTGGTGCGGATGTGTTTGTGTTCACCGGAACTACTGCTGACGGCGGGGATGTAATTACCAATTACAGCATTGCTGATGATGTAATTAATCTCGACAAAACTGGTTTTGCAGCGTTTACAACCGGAGGGACTTTGGCTTCGAGTTTCTACGCTTACAGCAGCACAGTTTCTGTAACTGCGCTCGAAGCAACTTTAACCGGCCCGTCCATCATGGCTATCTACGACGGTTTGTCTACTAAACTGTATTACGATAGCAACGGTTCTACGGTTGGCGGTAACAGTTTGTTTGCAACTGTCAATAATGTCGATTTAGGAATTTCCGGTAATACTGAATTGTTCTTGTTCTAAACGGCAAGAATCCTAATCGGGATATCGGTACGGTTAGGGACACAGCCATGCTGTGTCCCTACAAGATACGGGTAAGGACACAGCCATGCTGTGTCCTTTTTTTTGGTAATTGTTAAACAATTTAGCTGCTCTTTTTTTGGTAGGGAAATGGCATTGCCGTGTTCTTTTTTCCGTTGTTGTCGATGGTTGGAGTCGATCGCACTCGCGAGGGCAATTTCACCATCCAATCCGGTTTATTTTACCCGTTATATCCATTCCGGTTGATTAAACCGCAGAGGACACAGAGGATACAGAGAAAGGGGAGAGAGAGATGAATAATTCCGATGCCAATGGATTTGATATTACCGAAAATCAGGACACTGCGCCGTGCCGTTTCTCTACAATTAATCCGGCGGTGGTTAAATTTGTATTCACATGGACGCACTTCGACAAAGAAACCGGGTTTTTTACCTCATCTTCGAGTGCGAACGAAGTATTTTCGTAAAAAAACCCGGTTTCTGGGCCCCATGCGTCACTCCTAATTGATTAACCCCTCTCCTGTGCAAGTACAAACGTCCCTTTAATTGTTGATAGTAAATTGTCATAACTTTGATTTGAGTCCACAGCTTTTTTAACCATTAAGCGCCACAGCTAATGATAATTATTCATAAGCTGATGATAAAAATTTATAGTTTAATGGTAAGAGTGAAGCGGGCAATGCCCACCCTACAAATAGAGTCCTCGATCGCCCTAATCTAAAATCTATGAGTGCCCAAAATCCCTTGTCAGTCAGTTTCGCGGATGTGAAGGCGGCGGCAAATCGCTTGCAGGGCAAGGCTTTCAAGACGCCGGTTCTGACTTCGGAAACTTTCAACAAACGCACAAATTCTCAGGTATTTTTCAAGTGCGAGAACTTTCAGCGCACGGGCTCGTTTAAATTTCGGGGTGCTTGCAATGCTTTGATGCAGCTATCTGAAGCCGAAAAACAGCGGGGAGTTTTGACTTTTTCTTCGGGAAATCACGCGCAGGCGATCGCCCTTGCCGCCCAGTTGTTACAGATTCCTGCTACTGTTGTCATGCCGGCTGATGCGCCAAAAGTCAAGCAAGAAGCGACTCGCGGCTACGGTGCAGAGATTATTTTGTACGATCGCACTCAAGTTTCCCGCGAAGAGTTAGCCGCTAAAATTGCCACAGAACGGCACTTGACTATTATTCCTCCTTATGATCATGCGTGGGTGATTGCGGGACAAGGTACGGCGGCGCTGGAATTAATCGCAGAAGTTGGGGAGTTGGATTTGCTGCTGGTTTGCTGCGGGGGCGGGGGTTTGCTGTCGGGATGCGCGATCGCGACAAAAACTTTGTCTCCGCAGTGTAAAGTAATAGGAGTGGAACCGGAGCAAGCAGACGATGCGGCGCGATCGTTCCGCACGAAAACGCTACAAACTGTTACTAACCCGGATACGATTGCTGATGGTGCGCGCACGCCATCTTTGGGGAAATTAACCTTTCCTTTGGTGCTGCATTATGTGGACGATATGGCAACAGTTTCAGAAGAGGCAATTCGTAGCACAATGTTTTTTATGTGGGAACGCATGAAGATAGTTGTGGAACCGACGGGAGTGTTAGCGGCGGCGGCTTTGTTGTCAGGTGTTGTGCAGGCTAAAAATGCTCGGATTGGCGTGATTGTCAGCGGGGGAAATGTCGATTTGAGGGAAGTCAATCGATTTTAGATTTTAGATTTTAGATTGAATAATTTATGTAGCAGCTTCTCTGATAAAATGCTTGCACAGCAAACTTTGATAACACAGCACAATGTCTTCAGAAACAAACTCAGCGGCTCAATCTACAACTGGTGCAGATGCGATCGATGTTGCGATCGCCTCTGGAATCGACTTTGACGGTACTCCGATTCCGCAAGCAAAATTAGACCTCTACCAGCAAGTGATGGGATTAGAAGCCGGCAGACAGCGCAGCGGCGTGTCAAATACAATGCGATCGCGCATTGTCCGAATCGGTGTCAAACACATCGGACAAGAGGAACTCGATAAAATGCTGGTTGCGGCAAACTTTGCACCGCTGAAAGACAAAGAAATCGCTTTTTATTACGGCGGTAAATAGATAACATTTATTCCGCTTTATTTCTTAGTCCGCGTAGGCGGACTTTGTTTGTTTAGTAGCGGTTTCAACCGCCGAATCATGAAGGGGATAGCGAACAATTTTTTGGGAAATTACTCCGGTTTTAAAGTGCGTTCCATCAGTGATAAAACAGCGTGTTCAGGAGTAATTTCACCATTTAATAAGCGATAAACTTGACGAGAAACAGGCACTTCTATGCCGCGTTGATTGGCCAAATCAATCAACACATTAGTAGTATTGACTCCCTCAGCAGTGCTCTGCAATTCGTGCAAAATTTGCTCTAAAGATTTGCCTTCAGCTAATCCGAAACCAACCCGATAATTGCGCGATAAAGGACTGTTGCAAGTAGCCAGCAAATCTCCCAAACCCGACAAACCGTAAAAAGTTTCTGCGCGAGATCCCAAACGAACTCCCACCCGAATCATTTCCGGCAAAGCGCGAGTCAGCAAAGCAGATTTAGCATTAGTTCCTAATTGTAAACCGTCGCAAACACCAGCGGCGATCGCAAATACATTTTTCAAAGTTCCACCTAACTCAGTTCCCAGCGGGTCTTCATTCACATAAACCCGAAAAATATCAGAACTGTAAATATTTTGCACTTGCTTGGCCGCCGCTAAATCCGAACTCGCCGCTACCGTTGCAGCCGGCAATCCTTGCTGAATTTCCTCGGAAAGATTAGGGCCCGAAAGTACGACTATTGAATTGTTAGGAAACGCATTTTGCCAAATTTGAGACGGAGTGCGCGTCGTCGCGGGGTCTAAACCTTTGGTGACGGTAACTATAATTGTATCGGGACTTAACTGTAAAGCCAAAAGTCGATCGACTGTTGCTCCAACTCCTTTCATCGAAACTGCCGAAACAACAACATCCGCACCCGTTATAACTGATTCTAGATTAAAAGAACTGCTGCGCGACCACAAATTAACTCGATCGCCTTTTTTGCCTCCCAGACTTGCCAGTGCTGAACCCCAAGCACCTCCGCCTAATATTGTCAAGCTTGCCATAGAATTTAGTTTAATTAACTCAGATTTTACACCATTCTCAAGAACGGGCGAGACGCCCGTTCCACAATAACATTAATTTTTTTTGT
>NZ_JAUBUC010000131.1:4430-14892 GCF_036705285.1 Microcoleus sp. B4-C1
GGAACAGGCATCTTGCCTGTTGCTGACATTATTGCAAGAAGATTGAATGTTTTTGTGGAACAGGCATCTTGCCTGTTGCTGACATTATTGCAAGAAGATTGAATGTTTTTGTGGAACAGGCATCTTGCCTGTTCCTGACGGGCGAGACGCCCGTTCCACAATAACATTGAGTTTTTTTTGTGGAACAGGCATCTTGCCTGTTCCTGACATTGGTGCAAGATGTGAGATGAACGAAACAAAAACTCCCCTCCTACAAACGCGGACGCAATCCATAATGACGGTAACGCCAATAATCTCGTAAAATGCGATCGTGATCGAAACACAACTCACGAGGAATCTGCCAAGATTCAAAAATTTGTAAACTTTTAGCATCGTCGGCGGCTTGAGGTTCGCCCGTTGCAGAAGCCAAGAATACAATACTGATTGTGTGTTGGCGCGCGTCGCGATTGGGGTCAGAATAAACGTAAAATTGCTCAATTAATTCTACATTCAAACTCGTTTCTTCTAAAGCTTCGCGTTTTGCCGCCGTTTCTACCGCTTCCCCGTAATCGACAAAGCCGCCGGGAATTGCCCAGCCGTAGGGAATATTGCGGCGTTCGATGAGTACGATCGGGCGATGGGGGCGATCGGCTAATTCGATGATAATATCAACTGTAGGAGCGGGATTTCTATAAGTCATATGCGAAGGAAGAAGGAAGGCACGACACGGATTTTGACACGAATACACGGATTAATTTCAACGGGTTCGGAGTTCCTTCTTCCTGCTGAATTATGCTAAACCGCGAATTAGTACGCGCTGCCTTTGCAAAACCTCTGAGTACAGCTTTTCCAACTCAGTAATATTCTGACTGAGAGTGTATCGCTCCATCGCCCGTTGGCGTGCTTTTTGACCAAGCAGCATTCCCAACTCAGGATGATCGCAAAACAGCGGCAGCAAGGTTTGCAACTGACTCCGTACCCGCTGAGTGTTCAAAACTATCCCCGCGCCTTCCTCCAAAGCCTCGCCGTCAGCACCGGCATCCGTTGCCAAACAAGCTAAACCGCAGGCCATCGCTTCCAGCAACGACAGCGACAGTCCCTCCACTAAAGAAGGCAAAATAAATACGTCTGCCCCCCGGAGGATTTCGATGCGGCGTTCCTCCTCGGCGACAAATCCGAGCCACACAATGCCATCATCTTCGCCGTAAAACAGTTGCAGCGAGGCGGCTAGGGGCCCGTCGCCTACGATCGCCAATACGTTCCCAGGGCCAAAATTACAGTGTTTCCACGCCTTGAGCAAAGCCTCGACATTTTTCTCCTGGGCAATGCGGCCTTGGTAAACAAAAATTCGATCGGCTTTTAATTCCGACTTCAACCCCGAAGGCCCTGGAGAATATTTAATGGCATCCACGCCGTTGGGAATCACGGCTACCCGTTCCTGTGGCACTCCCAACTTCACCAATATATCCCGCTGAATCTGAGAAAAAACGATCGTCGAGTCGTAGTTCGCCAAAAATGGAGCGTACAGTTGATACATCAGGTGTTGGGTTCCCGATGTCAAATTCCGCAATTTGCGATCGAACGGCGGGTGAAAAGTCGCCACCAAAGGCAAATTCAATTCTTGACAAATTTCCGGCAGCAGAAAGTCTAAAGGCGAAAGCGTCAGGGAAGCGTGAACAACATCGGGTTTGAGCCGCCGCAGAGATTTCATCAGCACTGTGCGGGACTTGAGAGTGGGAATCGTATAAATTTGCGATTTGTAGTGACAGGGTAAAGAGACTTCGTTGCAACTCGCGGACGAGAGCGAAGTGGTATATGAGGTTTGAGTAATTCCCTTTCCCCATGAACCATTTGCCATACTCCACCCCGTATTGTTCCTGTCCAGTGAGTCCGCCTCTTGGGCAAAGTGCAGAAAACTAACCTGGTATCCCCGGTCTAATAGTGCGTTGGTGACTTCCCTGGAGTAAGTGACGTTACCGCAAAAAGGTGATTTTTTTCCTAGCCAAGCGATGTGCATTCCAGTAAATCAGAGTTTGTTATTTTTTAGATTCGATCGACTTTGCTATTACTGCTACGGAAAATATACCAGGTTAAGACACCCCCAGCCATCGCTAATCCTGCTAAAGCCAAAAATACTGTTGGCAAACCCAGAAATGTTTCTGCTACCCCGGCCAAAGCCAACGGTAAACTCAAAGCGATATTAGTGGCATTGTTTTGCAGCCCGAAGACTTTTCCCCGCATTTCTTCTGGGGTTTCTGCTTGAATTGTAGTCTGCATCGGCACTCCCACCAATGAGGCAAATAAACCCAACAGGGTAATGAACAGCACCGACAGCCACAAATGGTCTGTAAACGCAGAAAGGGCCATCAGAGCAAGTGCCATCCCAATCGAGCCGATTAAACTCAGTTGGGAGTGAGAAAATTTGTGGCCGAGATAGCCGACTGTCGTCGCCCCAGCAGCCATGCCGACGCCCACCGCCGCCAGCAAAAAGCCAAATTGTGATGCTTTCATACCGGGGAGGATTTCTGCCAGCCGAACTGCTAGAACTGCCAAGGCTGCAAAAATGGAAAATAGAATAATTAGTTGAATTAAAGCATTGCGGACTTTGGGTTGATCGTTGATGTAACGCAGGCCATCTCGCAAATCTGCTAAGGGGTGGGGCGGTTCGTGTTCGACTTCGTTTTTTTCGCCTGTTTGCATCGACAGCAAGAGCACTCCGGCGAAGGCGTAACTTCCGCCTACTACTAATTCTTTGCCGATGCCGAGTCCGCCGCCGAGGTTGGAAAATAGGGTGTCGGCTAAAGCTAGTAAGGGTTCTCCGACTGCGAAGCCAATAATCACCGAACCCATCATGGTTGTGGTGTAGAGGGAGTTGGCTGATAGCAGGTGGCGGCGTTCCACAATTAGGGGAATCACTGACTGTTCTGCTGGCGCGAAAAATTGAGTTAAAGTCGAGACTAGGAATGTCACTAACAGCAGCAAGCAGAATCCGAGCGGCAGTTGACCGAGTTCCCACCCGTCAGACAGCCACAGCAGCACGGGCAATGTTAAAACAAAGGCTCCCCGCAGCAGGTTTGTGGCGACTAGCACTGCTTTTTTCGACCACCTATCGACATACACGCCTGCGGCGGCCCCGAACAGCACTGCGGGTATGGTAAAGGCGATCATGATTGCTGATACCCACCTGCTGATGGTTTGATCTGGCGCTTGAAAGCGGCTGGCTACGAGGGCGATCGTCAGTACGAGATAAACTTTATCTGCTAGTTGGGAAAAAACTTGCCCACTCCACAATGCTAGAAAATTTGGGTTTTTGAGCACTGGCAGAAATCCCGTTTGTTTTTCGGGAATTTCGGCTACTGCTTCGGAGAGTTCTGCTGCTGACTCTGGTGTGGGAACCGGGGGGATTGCTTCGGGCTGTGGGCTATTGCCGTTGTTCCAGTCTGGTGCTGGAGTTGTGGGGTATTTATCCATTTCTGGGTCTGGGACGTTGCTCCATTGTCGATCGGCCAAGACCGGCTCGGAGCTAAAATCGGGAAAATTTTCTCGTTCTTCCATTTTGTGGTGGGTCACAGCTAACACAGATATTCTCAAATCAGAATCAGACAGTCGCATCATAGGATTTGGGGTGGATGGCCTGGGATGGTGGAGGTTGGAGGGATTGGAATTTGAAATTGAGGTGTTAACCCCTAAGTTTATTAATAATCTCGTAACTTTATCTATATCTATTATCTGATGTCGCAACAACCTTGAAAATTTACCTGAAATTGCCGGCAGGTTCGGGTATCCGGCAGGCTGGGGGTGCGATGTACGATCGCCCCTTCACCTATTTAAGTCAACACTCAAAATTTAAAACTCAAAACTCTCTAGGTAGGTGTCGATCGAGCTTCCCGATCGAATCGTGCAACCTAAATGATACTGGGCATATTGTCGCAAAATATTTTCGACAGATATCCAAGTTGTTCGATCGGCAATCCCCTCTCCTAGTTCTGGACTAGCCAACTGTTGCAGCGCTGCTAATTCCTTAGCATTAATCTCGAAATTTGTCAAGTGTTTGCTACCATTCGTTTGCCGGGAACGGGAGGCGGATTTGTACAAGCTACCGTTTTCTGAAGAGAGTTCTGCCTCTAGGTTAGCTAGTTCGGGTAAGCTGAAGGTTCCCCCAGAGGGTATACTAAACCCGGTTTGCCAGTTCGGATCGGTGAAATTTGGGATGAGCGGCCCTCTGGTGGCGCAGCAGACTTGGACTTGGGGCGCGAGACCGGCTAAGGCTAGCAAGTGAAAAATGCCGTGGGCGAGGTGAGCAATCAGCACGGCGGCGGATTCGATTTCTGTGCGATCGGACAAACGCTCCAAACGGCTCAAATGTTCGCCCAGCAACCAAAACAGGTCTTCTTGGGGCTCATCGGAAAGGGCGCTGGCGATCGCCAATTCCGCCAGATATTGCGCCGCTGCGAGTTTTCCGAGGTTGCGGCTCAAACCCGGATGGGATTCTACGGTGTTGGCTTGGGTAATTTTGTCGAGCGATCGGCCTTTGGCAATTAGCAATTCGTTGACGACAAATAATTCGCTTCGGCCGCCAATGGTCGATCGTTGTTTGCGAACACCCGGTGCTACGGCTCGAATTAAGCCGAATTCCCGCGTCAAAACTGTCAGCAGTCGATCGGATTCGCCGATCGGCGCACTCTTAAGATTGATTCCAGTTGCTTTGTAAGTTCGAGTCACTCGATTTTAGATTTTAGATTTTAGATTTTAGATTTACAAGGACAGTAGCAAAAACAGTCCGCGACGCAGAACTTTTATTAGATACTCGTTACCAGGCTCTGCCTGGTAACGCAGATCCGGAGGCTCTGCCTCCTAATCCCAGCCGAGGCAGAGCCTCTAAATATGGGTTCCCAGGCAGAGCCTTGGAACCAGTTAAAACCATATTTATTTTGAGATTCTTTTTGCTAATTGATAAAGTTGTAGCTGTGGGAATTTCTCCCTATTAACTCCTTGAAACAATTGATGATAAACAATTGATTAATGACCCATGAATACACATCATATCATTTCCGGTAACACTCATACATGATGTTGACTGTTGACGGTTGACGGTTGACTGTAGACGCCGTGAACGCCGTGAACAGTGAACTGGAATTTACTATTCCGATGCTAACGGATTTGATATCAACAGTTAACAGCCAACAGTCAACAGCCAACAGTCAACGATTGTCTAAATTATCGCGCTGGCGGATTAATTCTGGGCCACGAGAAGTCCCCAAACGAGTAGCCCCAGCTACTACCAAATCTAAAGCTTGTTCATGAGTACGAATTCCGCCGGCCGCTTTAATCCCAATCCGTCCCTTCGTAACTTCCTTCAGCAATCGCACATCGTCAACTTTCGCCGGGCCAAAAAAGCCAGTGTTGGTTTTGATGTAGGCGACACCAGCTTCCATGCAAATCTCAGCCGCTAATTGTTTTTCGGCATCGGAAAGGAGCGAACTTTCGATAATTGCTTTAATGGTGAGATTAGTTTCTTCGCAAATTTGGGCTAATTCCCGGTGGAATTCGTCGATTCTTCCAGCTTTCAACAATCCTAAGTTAACGGAGACATCTAACTCTACGGCTCCATTATCTGCTGCTTCTAGAGCTTCGTAAACTTTCACCGTTGAAGTCGAAGCACCGGTGGGAAAACCTATAACTGTACAGACTTTGGGACGTTTGCCGTGCAGCAGCTCAACTGCTTGTCTGACGTAGGCGGGATACACGCAAACTGTGACAAACCCAAATCTCTCTGCTTGTTGGCAACAGTGTTCTACTTGCTCTGGCGTAGCGGTGGGGTCGATCAGGCCGTAGTCGATCAAGGGGGCAATATCGATGTCTGCCTGGTTTGCAGCCATTGCTGTTTTTTCTCCGAAGTAACTACTTTATTAAGTATGTATCGAATTTACCAATCTAAAATCTAAAATCTAAAATCTAAAATCGATCGACTTTACTTTGACCCCGAGCGAGCATAAATACTCAATTTGCTGCTCGCAAAAACTCTTGTGGGAAGTGGTTTGCCAATTTATGTCAAAAAAATATTTTGGTATCTGCCTTTAGATACATTTTTGATCTTTCTTTAGGTATACTTTGTTAAAAGGAGTTGCGGTAGAGCCTGCGTCAGCTACGCTAGGGCAGAGCCTGGTAGCGGCTACTGTTTTTACTCTGAGTAGTGCTTTAAAAACATAAAAGCCAGTGCCAAGCATGAATCATTTAGAACTCGAACAAGAAATTGGGAAGATGGCTAGAGCGATGATGACTCGCAATAGTTTAATTGGTAAGGATTTGATTGCGGATCTCAGAGGGCGGCTGTCTGTTGACAGTGTAGCTGCTTTGATGATTGTCAGTATTGAGCGTTTGATTTGGTATGACTGCGAGTCCGTGATCTGGAGTTTGAGTTATTTGATTCCTGCTGACGTGATGGAAGAAATTCGCCGGATTACTGCGCTGGTTGTTTGCCAGCGGTTGATGGGCAAGGGTTTTCTGCTGGGCAAAGATTTTAGTATTGATGCAACAGGCCAGTTGATGTTGAGTGAGAATGCTAAAACAGCGGTTGTGATTGCTTGAATTGGGCAACCAGAAGTAGAAGCTATTAGCACTAGGAGATTTGCAGTTAGACTTGGGGCGCCCTAGAACTTTTTGTGTAACTGCAAACCTAATTCGGGATGCGGTGGTAATAGTTGCGTGATTCACGCAGAGTTAAAATTCGCAGCAGCTCTAAAAAACGATGAGTGCGGTTAGCTAAAAGAGCTTTTTACGAGAGGAAAATAGTTAGTTTCGACCGCAAATTGTTGAGGTTGTTACTGACCCTGTGTACGGGCGATCGCCCTGTATCAAATTTTTCATATTTTTAGTGGAATTACAGTTTTATTCCAGGTATGGTTTCATGTAGAATCATCCCTAAGATAGATACAAAATATTATGAACTTAATTCAAAACTTGGAAGCGGCTTGGTATTACCATCTGGGATCGCGCCACCTCGAAGCTAACGATGATCATGGTGCTCTGGCGAACTTTAACAGAGCTTTGAAGTTGCAATCAGATCATTATAAGGCTTGGTTCGGCCGAGGTATGGCTTTGGGGAATTTAGAACGGCACTTAGAGGCGCTGAAGAGTTTTGATGAGGCCTTGGCGGTGGAGCCGAATGCGAGCTTTGGCTGGCACAACCGGGCTATTGCTTTAGGAAAGTTGGGCCGCTGGTTGGACGCTCTCAACAGTTTTGACCGGGCTCTGGAGTTCAGTCCGTGCGCGGCGAGTATTTGGCACAACCGAGGACTGACGCTGATCGAGATGGGGCTGTACGAGAAGGCGGTTCTGAGTTTCGATCGCTCTTTAAATTTGTATCCGGAGGCTGCTTGGGCATGGTACAACCGAGGTAATGCCCTGTTGGAACTCAAGCTTTACTATCAGGCGCTCAACAGTTTTGACCGGGCGATCGAGTTTAAGCCTGACGATGCGAAGGCTTGGTACAATCGCGGTATAGCTGCAAACTCTATGGGACTTTACAAACAAGCAGTAGCTAGTTTTAGCCGATCGATCGCTCTACAACCGGGCAGAGCCGAAGCTGTGGGCGAACGGAGAGTTGCTTTGGAGAAATTAGTAGGTTTAAATCAGAGAAATTCCAAGTTTACTCCCACATCTGAGCGTCCCTTGGAAGATTATTTAATTTGGTACAACCGGGGTGTGGAATTGGCGCGAAGAGGCTGCTACTCTGAGGCGATTGCTTGCTACGAAACAGTCTTAGAAATAACTCCTGATTTTGCTAATGCTTTTTACAATAAAGCTTGCTGTTATGCGCTCCTGGGATTTGCTGATTTGGCCCTTGACAATTTGCAGCGGGCTGTTGAGTTTATCCCTAATTTATACCGAGAGCTAGCTTTAGCTGACTCGGATTTAAGCTGCATTTGGAAACAAGAACGTTTTGAAGCGCTGATCCAAGGTTGATTTTACGCAAAAAAACAGCTCGCCAATGAGGCGAGCTGTTTTTTTTGGGCGACGCAAATTCGATCGCCCTCAAGAGTATTTGTGCAATCTTTGCTATTGCACAGATACTCGGATTGAGGGCTTGACCGGCCTCTTGGCAACTACGATTACCCGGTAAGTGCCGGATTCCGGTAGTTGAGCAAAAGTTTGACCTTCGCCTTGATCCAGGAGTTGTCCCGACGGAGATTCGATCGCCAGATCGAGATTTTTGGTACTAGCTGTCACCCTAATTGTCTGTCCCTGTTTGCCTTGAACGGTGATAGGCTGGATTTGGTAGCCGGACATTTTGAGTTTGACTGTGGCTTGTGTTTCCTTGAATGCTATGGGAATTGCGCGATCGGGCCGATAAGTCCACTTGGCGTTAAAGTCGCGTCCCAGTACAAAGCTGGTGGTTTCACCTTTCGGGGTAACTCGCACGCGGTAGATACCTGACTCTGGCAACTGGCCAATCCACTGATTGTCTGCTTTTTCAATAACCCCCATATTTTCACCATTGGGACTGTACAGTTCGGCTGTTAGTTGTCCTGCCCACAGCGAGAGAGTGAGTTCTCGCCCTTTGATGCCTTCAAAAATATAGGTGGTGGGTTGGTTGATGGTTTCTCGGATTTCCGAGGTTGACATTCGCTTGATTGGTTCGAGGTTTGAAACTGATTCAGAAGTAACGGGTTTGTTAAGGGTTTCTGTAATTTCCGAGGCAGCCATCAGCTCGCTCGGTGCAATTTTGGGGGCTACTGGGCTGGCAAATACTGATTTTGCCGTCATCATGAGTAGCATTCCAGTCAGTAAAATTAGTTTTTTCATGTCGCACTTCCGGGGGGGGTAAGGAGTTGTATATGGTTACTTGTGTTTGCCTGTTTTCACCGGATTAAATCGGGCGATCGCACAGAGGCTACAGCAGCATATAGGATACAAGTAAATATCCCGTACTTGCACAAAACCTGCTGGTAGCAAATTGGCAGTGCGGGAGCTAAGTAGTAGCCTCAATTTGTCGAGACATTTCAATGATACTACCTACGCATAATATCATCAGAGAATATTACTAATTTAGTCGAGGAAAATTAAAGCTTTTTCCGAGGTTCTTGCTCAAGAAATGCCCACACCCAAAAAACGCCGTCTCTGGGATTCTGGCTCTGCCTTGCTACTATAAAACGGCTAGCACCCGCACGGGGTGAGAGCCCGTAGTGTTCCTCTTTTTTGACGATCGCCTAATTATTCAGGGCACTGCGAACCCGATTTTACCATATTTGTAGCGTGTCAAACCATTTTTTGTGTAAGTTTTGATGTGTGTTTGTAGGGCGGATTGAGTTATTATTTCTGACAAAAACCAGTTAATCACTACCAAATCCGCCCTACCACACGAGGTTAATTTGTACTACGAACCTGCCAGGATTTGCAGATAAGCTTGTACTGTGTTGGATAACCCCATTTCTAGCGCTTCCGCAATTAAAGCATGACCAATTGATACTTCTAGTATATCAGGAATAGAGCAAAATTTAGCTAAGTTTTGCAAATTTAAATCATGTCCGGCATTCACCCCTAAACCGGCTGATTGAGCCGCTTTAGCTGCTAAGACATATTGTTGAAAAACAAAGTCTACTCTACCTTCGCGAAAAGCAGTTGCGTAGGGTTCCGTGTACAGTTCTACTCTGTCTGCTCCAACTTCTTTTGCTAGCGGCATGAGAGCAGCATCTGCGTCCATAAACAAGCTGACTCTGATGCCGTTGTCTTTTAATTTTTCAATGATTGGTAAGAGCCGATCGCGATTTTCGGGAATATTCCAACCGCTATCGGATGTTAGCACGTCGGGAGCGTCCGGCACCAAGGTACACTGAGCCGGTTTTACGTCGCAAACTATATCCATAAATGGTGGCTGAAACGGATTTCCTTCGATGTTGAACTCAACGGTTAGCATTTTGGCTAATTCGTAAACATCCGCGGCTTTGATATGCCTTTCGTCGGGGCGGGGATGGACTGTAACGCCATGAGCTCCGGCAGCAATTACTGTTTTTGCGGCTTCGGTAACGCTGGGGATACCGATGTTTCGAGAGTTTCTGAGGAGGGCAATTCTGTTGATGTTGACGCTGAGTTTTGTCATGGGATGTTAATCTTTAAGGTAGATGCTACTATATTAATCGCTTTCGGTACGAAATATTGAGCCTATGGCGGTAGTGTTAGGGCATTGTCAGAGGAAAAATTAGCTTGTGCAAGCGGTAAAGTTTCTGCAAATAAAGCCTCAGCTATTTGCTGTTTTGCTGCCAAATCTTCAAGGTTGGCAATGCAGAAAAGCGGTGCGACGCGATCGACTTTGTAACTGCGGCCGGACACTTCCTAAAGCAAGAAGTAGTTGACTGATACATTATTATCGCTTAACCATCTTTACTATGCAGCAATGCCAAATAATTGGGTGCATCTCACTTTGGCAAATGTGTCAAAAAAGAGATAAAATCAAAAAGCTAGTAAAATCGTTAAATAAAGATGA
>NZ_JAUBUC010000132.1:0-14777 GCF_036705285.1 Microcoleus sp. B4-C1
TCATTATTATTCAATTATATTTCTACATAAAGGGGTATTGACAAAATCTACTCCGTTCTAACTTGTTACCAATGGGAATTAATGGGGTTACGCTTTCGCTCGCTCTGGTTGTTGGGCGGGGTCAGCCATAACAGATACAAGTTTCCGACAACAATAGTGAGCAACCCAAAATTTTAGATATTAGTTCCCGCCCCCAGATGTATCTGTGGAGTAAATCTAAAATCTAAAATCTACTGAGGTATGCGCCGAAGATGTAACCCTGTACTACTGATTGAGGGGTGTCATACCTCGATCGCCCATTGAGCTCAATTATTTATGGGGTCTGTCGCTCTGGTAGTTGCGAGAGCCATAATTTAAGCCATAATTGTTGATAATATCAATGGATGCCTCTCGATAGGAGTGGGTATCCATCGTGGCGCTTAAGCCAAAAATAATATCAAACGGTAGCAGCAAAAACAATAACTATAAAAATAATTTAATAATCTATGTGGGCTCAGGGAAGTGAATATGTTTAACGCAACTGAACTGCTGATTAAGGCTTTTGTCAATCGCCTGATTGAAGGCTACCGCCACACTTATGGCGGGTTTAAATCTGACTATGGTGAGATTATTGCTTGGGTGGCGAGTATGGCTTTAGAAAATATTGCTAATAGCGATGCTCTTTACCATAATGTCGAACACACTATTTTAGTGACTTTGGTGGGACAAGCAATTCTGGGTGGGAAGCACATCCGCGAAGGGGGTGTTTCCTGCGAAGATTGGCTGCACTTCCACATTGCTTTGCTATGTCACGATATCGGGTATGTTAAAGGTGTTTGCCGGCAAGATAGAACAGATTTGGGACTGTATGCTACGGGCATAGGCGACCAGAAATTAACGCTGCCTCCGGGGGCGACGGATGCTAGTTTGATGCCTTATCATGTCGATCGCGGAAAAATGTTTATTGACGAGCGTTTTGGCGGTCATAAACTGATTGATGCTGAGCTGGTTAAGCATAATATTGAGCTGACTCGTTTCCCAGTTCCTGCAGATGAAGATTATCAAGATACTGTAAATTATCCCGGTTTAGTTCGGGCTGCTGATTTAATTGGTCAGTTGAGTGATCCGCGATATTTGCAAAAGATTGCGGCGCTGTTTTACGAGTTTGAGGAAATTGGGCAAAATCGGGTTTTGGGCTATCAGAATCCGGGGGAGTTGCGGGATGGTTATCCGAAGTTTTATTGGAATGTGGTTTATCGGTATGTGAAGGATGCGATCGGCTATTTGGAACTGACGCAGCAGGGGAAACAAGTTGTTGCTAATCTGAGCGCGAATGTGTTCCGGGTGGAGCATTCTCAGGTGGGAGTTGAGGATGTGGCTGTAGTTCGTTGATGCTTTGTCCGCCACGAGGAACGAAGCAATCTCATATCATGTCGGGTCAATGGACCACAAGTCCTGTAGGGGCGGGTTCACCAACCATAATTGCCTATAATCTACAATATAATAAACCCGCCCCGACCACGATATTATGGTCGATCTGATTCCTTGTCCGCCACGAGGAACGAAGCAATCCCAGCGCTGATTCTTTGCGATCGCGACAGTCCTGGATGCACTCATACTAAAGAAACCGGGTTTTTTACCTAATCTTCGTTGCTACAGCCAAGGATTTTCGTAAAAAAACCCGGTTTCTGACTATCCCTGCGTCTAGCACTGTGCTAGTAACGAATCAATCTCGCGATCGAATTCAGCAATCCTGTTGATATTGAAGCGCTAAATCTTCGATGAGTTCCACCATTGCGCGAACCATAGGCATTTTAGTGAGAATTTCGATCCAATACCATTGTCCGTTGGGATTGAGTTCGATAAAATAGAGCGTATCATCCTCGTCGCGAATGATATCGAATGCACCAAAATTTAAGCCGAACTCGTCAAGCATTTGATGAAGTTTGTTGAGGTAATCCATTGGTAGCTTGTCGGGAACGTGAACGAGTTTATCTGGTTCGGTGACGCGCCAATCTAAGGTTACATCTGAATCGTTGGTATGTTTGGCATCAATGCGACAGACAAAATCATGTTTACCGATTAATGTAACGCGATATTCTGCTTTCTTTTGAATGCGTTTTTGAATAAAAACAGGTGCCAATCGAATACTCTCTCGAAATTCCTCAAGTGTTTCGACATCAATGGGGCGAGTATAACACGCATACTGCTTTTCATCATGTAAGAATCCAGAGTAGCGCATGGGTTTGACAATGCACAGGCCCTGTTCTGTTACAAAGTTGCAAGCAGCATCGTATGAATTTGTGACGAGAGTTGGAGGGATAGTAATTCCCAATTTTTGAGCAATGGGAATTTGGTTGATGCGATGGGATGGCAATCTAATCTTGTAGTAGTTATTGACCCACCTCGCTTTAGGATATAAGCCAGACAGAGAGTACATCAAAGATTCTGTTTCTTCTTGACAATACTTGATTGCCCAAGCATCATCAACTTCTGGAAAAATTGTATAGTCGTTAGGTTTTCGCCACCAAATCACGCCGATTTCTTGAGCTTCTTTCAAGGAGTCTTCAAAGGACAAAAAACTTTGAGTGGGATTGCCAGAAGCTTGCCACGAGTAAGCATATTTGCTTTTTTGAATAAAACTTTCTGAATTTAATCGAATTGCTCGAATATTTGATTTTTGCAATTGGTTGATAACGACATCCGCATGAATGTCAGTCTCGGAAGTCACGATTAAAAGGTCAGTCATAGGATTTGAGATTTGAGATTTGAGATTTGAGATTTGAGATGAAAAATTACGGATTCTGTATGGGTTTGGATCTTATAGGGGATTGCATTATTTTTGGAAACGGGTATCACAACCAAACCAATTGAAATAAAATTGACAGTGAAAGACCTGTCATGCAAAAATTCATGCAGGTCTTTCAAGAAATCAGATGGCAAGCAAAAGACGACCTTAGCCAGAGCAAATTCTAGTCGTCCTCTTGCTGGTCATCATCATTCTCGTCAAACTGCCTAACAGTGGAGCCACTGCGATTACACCAGGAGCCACTCATGGAGGTGATGTTGGAGGTCTGCGTGGTGGGATCGTAGCTAAAAGTCTCCTCGGCGGTGATGCCGTACTTGGGCAAGATGCTCAGGTGCATCATCAAAGGATTTGCTTTTTTGTCTAGAGCGAGTTGGGTAGTCGTCATAAGTTAGTCTTTTTGAGCGATTGTTTTACTTTCACAATGCTACAGCTTGCCAATTAATTTGTATAGTCGAAAAAGGTCGGATAAAGTCGTATAATATAAAAAGTTTTGATAAAGCTTTAATCGTTTTTGTATTCAAGGCGAAAATAGTCGGATCTAGACGGTTTTAGTTCGATCGCTCGGATATTGTGAGGAGGCGCGGGTGAACGTTAAGGAAGCACTGGCTTTTGCGGATGAAGTTGTCTTTGCGAAAACTGGCAAGCATTTAGATGATATGCAAGTTGGTGTGATTGAGGGCGTTCTGAAGCGGCAAAAGTATGGCGATATTGCCCAAGCGCTGAATTGTACTGAGGGTTATGCTAAAGATGTGGGCTACGAGTTATGGGAGTTGTTCTCTGATGCTTTTGGAGAAGAGGTTAATAAATTAAACTTGCGATCGGCACTGATTCGCAAGTCGAGAATTAGCAACGTTACTGGTAGCGTTATTAGTGGAAATCATGTTGCTCGTGGTCATGTAATCGGAGCTCTGAATGTCTGCACATCACAGGAAGAGTCGCCTGAGTTTTTGCGGGGAAAGCAGCGGGCGAAAATTGAGGCGATCCAACGCTTGCAAGCAGTAGGCTTGACCGATGAGCAAATCGCGCAATGCTTGGATCTGAGGCTAGAAGAGATTCGACAAGTCGATTTGACAGAATAAGAATGTTTTGCTCCTGATTACCAGATAGATTGAATCGTTAAAAAGCTCAGAAAACGAAAAATCACCATGAGATTCATTAACCCCAAAATCGAGTTTGCATTCAAAAAAATATTCGGCTCCAATCAAAGCAAACCAATCTTAATCAGCTTTCTCAATGCCATGATTTATGATGGTAATCCCACCATCACCGACTTAGAAATTATTGACCCGTATTTAGCATCGAGAGTCCAGTATCTCAAAGACTCTTACCTGGATGTCAAAGCCAGACTTGCAGGAGGCGCAACTGTAATTATCGAGATGCAAGTTTTAAATGTAGAATCTTTTTCTAAACGGGTGGTTTACAATACTGCGAAAACTTACTCGACACAACTGATGCGCGGTGAAGGTTACTTTAAGTTAAAACCTGTAATTGCTTTGACAATTACTGATTTTGAAATGTTTGACAATGACCGAGAAGTAATTTCTCACTTTGTCTTCAAGGAGAAAAAGCGTTTATTTGATTATGTCGATCCAGAGATAGAACTGATCTTTATCGAGTTGCCAAAATTCACTAAACAATTGGATGAATTAGAAACTTTGACTGACAAGTGGGTTTATTTTATGAAAAATGCTCCCAGTTTGGAAGTGGTACCGCAAACAATGGAAACAGTCTCGGAAATACAGCAAGCCTTTGCTATTGCTAATGAAACTAACTTGAATCCCGAAGAGTTGGCAGATTTAGAAGCACGCGAAAGGTATATTCTGGATCAGCAGGGAATCTTGCGAAAGGGAATTGAAGAAGGACTCGCACAAGGGCGAGAAGAAGGCAGAGAAGAAGGCAGAGAAGAAGGACTCGCGCTAGGAATGAGAGAAAAAGCTCTAGAAATTGCTAGGCAACTTCTCAATGTTCTTGATAATCCAACTATTAGTCAAACTACGGGTTTGAGCGTTGAAGATATCCAAAAATTGCGGGAGGAATAGAAAGGAAGGGAAAAAGTGCGATCGCACAATTAGTACACCTTTTCTCCCTACTAGGATCAGCCTGGTAGCGCAGGTTTTTGACGCTCTGCCTCTTTGATTGAGAATGAAACCAAATATTAACTCTCATCCACATAATCCTCAAGGATGAGTCTGCCCTCTCTCTAAAGGAAGATTTCATTAAACCAGTAAATTCCGTATGATGCTGTAAAAGTCAGTCAGATGGGAAAGCTATCTCCGACTCTAGCTCCGAATAACTGACCAATCTTACAATAAAAAAAAATACATCTCATGACATCAGTCACTCCCAATCAAACTTCCTCTCAATATGAAGTTAGCGAACCCGAAGAAAAAATTGAGTCTCTGGTAGAAGAAGTTAAGCCAGAAAGCGAAATCGATTTAGAGTTTCTCTACACCAGAGACATTGAATTCCGACAAGAAACAATTTATTTCATTGTAGTCGATCGCTTTTACGACGGCGACCCCGAAAATAACGAAGGCCCCAACCCAGAACTTTACGATCCAGAAGGGAAAGATTGGGGCAAATATTGGGGCGGCGACTTGCAGGGAGTTATCGACAAACTCGATTACTTAAAAGATATGGGAGTTACTGCAGTTTGGCTGACTCCACTGTTCGAGCAAGTGGAAGCATTATTTGTCGAACAAGCTGCAATTCACGGATACTGGACTAAAGATTTCAAGCGATTAAATCCCCGCTTTATTGCCACAGGCGACAATCCTTCTATCAACCAAACACAAGAAACTAAAGATACCGTATTTGACAAATTAGTACACGAGTTGCACCAGCGAAACATGAAACTCGTACTTGATATTGTCTGCAATCACAGTAACCCAGATTTTAGCGGTAAAAAAGGGGAACTCTACGATGATGGCGTAAAAATAGCTGACTTTAACGACGATGAAGATGACTGGTATCACCACTACGGCGAAGTCACAAACTGGGAAGATGAATGGCAAGTCCAAAACTGCGAACTTTCTGGTTTAGCAACTTTTAACGAAAACAATATTGCCTACCGCAATTACATTAAGTCAGCAATTAAACAATGGCTGGACAGAGGTGTTGATGCTTTGCGGGTTGATACAGTCAAGCATATGCCTATTTGGTTTTGGCAGGAATTTAATGCTGACATTTTAACACACAGACCTGATGTTTTCATTTTTGGCGAATGGATTTACAGCGACCCTAGAAACGATCGTTCTGTGGAATTTGTCAACGAGTCGGGGATGACTATTTTAGATTTTGGTCTGTGCGTGGCAATTCGAGAAGTATTGGGGAAGGGTGCGGGCGCGGGATTTAAGTTAGTCCAAGATGTCCTGAATTTGGATCACCGCTACTACGGGGCGACGGAGTTAATTACTTTTATTGACAACCACGATATGCCGAGGTTTCAGTCGTTGAATCCAGATCCAGAAATGCTGCATTTGGCGATATGTTTAATTATGACGACTCGCGGTATTCCCTGCATTTATTACGGCACTGAACAGTATCTGCACGATGATACAGATGGGGGGAATGACCCTTACAACCGCCCGATGATGGAAAAGTGGGATAATGATGCGCCGATTTACCGAGATGTGCGTTTGCTGTCGGGATTGCGACGGCTGAATCCAGCTATTTCGATGGGGAGTCAGTGGCAAAAGTATCTAACTCCTGATGTTTATTGTTACGTGCGCCGCTATCGCGATTCTGTGGTGTTTGTAGCGATGAATCGTGGCAATTCTGTGACACTTAAAGAGGTGGATACTGAGTTGCCTGATGGAGAGCATACGGAGGTTTTATCGCGCCGCAAGTTTGAAGTTAAAGACGGGATGCTGTATAATTTAGAGTTGGGTTCGCGGGAAGTAATGATTTTTAGTCGCGTCGGAGAACGAGTTAAGGCGAAAACTATTGTGCGGGCGCAGCTTAACAGCGTTAGAACTCAGCCTGGGGAAAGAATTGTGGTGATTGGAGATTGTCCTGAGTTGGGGAATTGGGATATTAGTAAGGGCTACCCCTTGGAGTATATCAATACTAATACTTGGTTTGGGGAAATTCCTTTTAATGAAAGTGCGGGGAAGTTGATTTCTTATAAGTATGCGCTGCTACGGGAAGGACTGTCGCCGCTGCGAGAAAATCTGGTTTGTCGCCGCTGGGTTTTAGTTTCGGAAGGGACTGTGAAATGGCGGGATAAGTGGGCGAGTGGACGCGAGTCGTGATTTTTAATCAACAGGCTTTCCGGCTTGTTTTACCAGTTTTTAATCAACGGGATCTCCGGTCTGTTCCACAACCAAGTTTCTGTTTTGTGGAACGGGCCTGAGAGCCCGTTGCTGATATTACGAGTTTAAAGCGATCGCAGCTTCTGGGCTAAAACATCGACATAAGGTTCGCTGCTGTGCTGGTTCACAACCATTTCGTACCCCCGCTGCGCTTGAGATTCAGCTTCTTGAGGATTTTTTAGCAAATGGACGATCGCCTCGCGCAAACCTGCTGCATCTCCCACATCTACCACTTTGGCAATATCCGGGGTGGCTAAATAATCGACCATACCTTGAGTCCGAGTAATGACGACCGGCCGCTTGCAGGCCATTGCTTCTAGCAAACCCTGCACTCCAGCAGCATATTTATTTTCTGCCAAACAAACTGCAATTACGTCTGCATCGCGATAAAGCTGCACTAAATCCGGCCATTCGTAGAACTTGCGGGACATATTTTCTGGCATAGTATCGGGGAAAGCTTGCGATAAAGCTTTGGCATCTTTAGAAAAACCGCTAATTTTTACGTCAACATCTAAGTCAGCAGTTGCTGCTGCTAGGAGTCGGTAGTCGCGCTTTTCTAACCCGACGCTAACAATCGTTTGCCGCTTTTTATCGCCAGAAACGGGGCCGGGTGTGAAAAACTTAGTGTCTGTCTGGTCTAGATGCACTAAAATCCGGGATTCAGGTAAAGCTAAATAACTGCGGAGGAAGTCAGTTTGAGGGCTGGCGCAAGCCATGAACACGTCAATTTTGTCAGCCAAACCAAATAGTTTCAGGGCGACGCGGCCGCGCAGCCGATCGATATTGTGGAAATGTACAAAAATTTTAGGGCGATTTGGCAATTGGCCACACACCGCCGCCACTGGAATCCCAATGTCCTCGCCGTTACAAAATATCACGTCGTCGCTGCTGACTTGCTCTGACAATTTGCGCGCGGCGGCCCAATGTTCGGGTTTAGAAGAAATTTTCGATCGCAGCTTGTCGCTCAACGATATCGCTTCGCCATCCGGGGCGTGGACGGTGGCATTTAAGCTGTCTCTGAGGGCTCGCAGGACGTGGCGAGGACATTTGCCTAGTTGTGCATCGCGGTCAATTCCATCTAGGTCTATTTTGCGACCTAATGCCAAATGGTATTTCAAAGTATTCTCCTTATAATTATCCTGGGGCTGGGACAAATTATCTAACCTCAGAAGATTCTATCCTCTGCTGTTGAAAGTGCTAGTGCGATCGATCAGTCGATTTTAGATTTTAGATTTTAGATAAATCTGGGGGGTTCTCCCTCATGTGTAAATTTTTTTGAGTTCCATCAATCTCACATCTTGCACCATTCTCAAGAACGGGCTCTGGGGCCCGTTCTACAAAAGATAAATTTCTTGTGGAACAGGCCGGAAAGCCTGTTCGTAAAAGGATTATTGACAATGGTGCAGCACATCAGATCGATCCTGTCTGGGGCTTGTATCGCAACCGCGCTGACGGTTAGGAAACCGGGTTTATCGACACCCGCGCCCAAATCCTGTACGAATCAAAAACAGTGACCAAGAATTTCTAGATGGTACCGCCACGTGATTTATCTCGCGCAAATCAATCCAAAATCGAAAATCTCAAATCCTCAAGCCCCCGAATTGATCTCGCGCAAGTCAATCCAAAATCTAAAATCTAAAATCTAAAATCGAATGACACGCGCCGATCGATTCCAAGGACTTAAGCTTTTATGCTGAAGTTAGCTAAAGAATTTATGTTTAACCTCATGTATATTTCTCCAGAGCAAGACCAAAAAATTCGCTACACCCTGCGCGAGTGCGGTCAAGAAGCTTACAAGCTAGCAGCCGAACCTTTTGAAGTTTCCGAGAAAGGGCCCAACGACTACGTGACGAGTATCGATCAATACCTAGACCGACAACTATCGGCAGCATTTAGCGCTTTGTTTCCTGAAGACGGCAGGATCACCGAGGAAAACGTCGCCTCCAGAACAGCTTACTGCGCCAATTACCAGCGCCTCTGGTGCATCGATCCCCTCGACGGGACTGAAGAATTTATTCGGGGAAAACTGCACTACGCTTCCATGGTGGGGCTGCTGCTGGAAGGGAACCCGGTGGCCGGCTGGCTCTACGCCCCGGCTTTTGACCAAATGTATTTTGGCGGCAAAGATTGGGGATTGTTCCAAAGTGTCGGAACCGAAGCGCCACAGCCGATCGCCCTATGCAAACCCCCGGCTCCGACAGCGGAAAATTGTAAAATTATTCTCGGAGACAAAGACCAGAAAAACTACGCCCTGGCGATCGCCCAAAGCATCCCCGGCGCAGAATTTTACTCGCTGGGCAGCTTTGGCTTAAAAGTTATGGAAGTTATCTTCGGTCGAGCTGGTTTGTACCTGTATCTCAACGGCAGAGTTAAAGTGTGGGATACCGCCGGCCCTTTGGCTTTAGCAAAAGCAGCCGGATTGGTTTGTTGCGACTTGCAAGGTCAACCGCTGAGGTGGAGTAAAGATGCGATCGAGCCGGAAACTCTGGCCCACACGCAGTCAATCGCGATCGGCTGGCCGGAATACATAGAACCTCTGTTGGGCAAAGTTCAAAAGGCAGTGGCAGGCTTGTAAACCCGTTTAAGATTAAAGAATCTGCCAATTTTACGTGAACCGGGCCTGTGCACCCTTATGATCAATTAAAGGAGCAACGGATTGTTTGTGTTCCCAAACATCGATCTTTCCCTAGCTGTTGGGTGTCGCCTAATCATAGTTTTCCACCTGCGCGAGTTTGCGTCAGGAACCTCAGCTATCAGGCGTGAGGCTTGGAAGAGTAATCTGACAAGCCATTCTGACGGGCCTTGCGTCTTAACTGACTACGTTTTTTGAGTCACGACACTCCTTGAATGCGAAGCCAGTTTTGGGCTCTGTCGCTGAAGGTTAAACAGCCCTAATGTCACTGGGGCAGTGCTTTGGGCCCAACAAGCTCACTAAACCAAGGCGCAGGCTAACATCACCCCGAAAGGGAGGCTCGAAAGAGCAAAACACTATGCGTACAGGGCTGGGAAGTTTGAGGCGGTAATTGTCCCGCTGAAAGTGCAACACTTTCATCACACTCCCGCCAACCAGTCCCAAGGCGGTAGTAATCAAAAAAAGACAATATAAAGCCGTCCTAGAAGGACGGAGTTTCTACCCATTTTTTTGATGAAGACAGAAGCTTTCAGTGAGCTATTCCCTCTATTTAAGGGTGCTAACCCAGAAACCTTGGGAGGGCTGCTATCAAATGCCGTCAAGCATGAGTATCCCCCGGGCCGAGCTGTGGTGATGGAGGATTCTTGGGGCAACGCGATTTACTTTGTCGTGTCTGGCTGGGTAAAAGTCCGGCGCTTGTCAAACGATCGAGCTGTATCAATGGCTATTTTAGGACGGGGTGCCTTCTTCGGCGAAATGGCCATTCTGGACGAATCTCCCCGATCGAATGACGTGCTTGCTCTATCGCCCGTGCGACTTCTCAGCGTCACAGCTCAGCGATTTATCCAAACCCTGTTTAAAGACCCGCAATTACACCACCGGATGTTGCAACTGATGGTACGGCGGCTGCGCCAAACCAATCTCCGCTATCAACTCCGAAACCGCCAGCCAGCGGTTAAACTAGCAAATACTTTAGTCGAGCTGGCAGAAAACTACGGTCAGAAAACTGCTGAGGGCAAAGATATCTTCAATATTCCTTATGAAGACTTAGCTGATGTCACAGATATCACCCTAGATGAAACCAGCAAAATTATGGAAAAACTCGATAGTAAAGGTTGGATCAATATCGATCCAGACCACCAAACTATCCATTTGCTCAACCTCAAGCACTTGATTAATTTGGCAAGTCAATGACTGATGTTACTTCTTTGGATACCTCGTCCGCTGCCGGCAACCGTGAGGGGCAACTAACAGCACCGACAATTCAATATTCGGTGGCGATGCCCAATCCTGAATCCCATCTCTTTGAAGTAACTTTGCGCGTGCAAGGTTGGTCGGAGTCGGTTCTGGATTTAAAAATGCCTGTCTGGACTCCCGGTTCTTACTTGGTTCGAGAGTACGCCCGCCACCTGCAAGATTTTAGCTCGCTATCGGGCGATCGAGCTTTACCTTGGCGCAAGCTCAGCAAAAATCACTGGCAAATCGAGACCGATTCGGTGTCAGATATCACGGTTCGCTACCGCATTTTTGCCAACGAACTGACAGTGCGAACCAATCATTTAGACTCGACTCACGGTTATTTCAATCCGGCGGCTTTGTGCTTTTTCTTGCCCGGTTTTGAGAGCAACTGCTACACCGTAACCGTTGTGCCGCCGCAGCCGGAATGGCGCACCGTTACTACTTTGCCGCCTGTTTCTGGCCAAAATCTTACTTTCGCTGCTGCGGATTTTGACACTCTCGTAGACAGTCCTTTTGAGATTGGCTGTCACGAAGTATACGATTTTGAAGTGATGGGAAAACCCCACCAGCTAGTTGTTTGGGGAAAAGGCAATTTAGAACCCGATCGCACGATTCGAGACATCCAAAAAGTGATCGAAGTTGAGGCAAAAATGTTCGGCGGTTTGCCTTACGAACGCTATGTGTTTTTCCTACATTTGTCCGGCTCTGGTTTTGGCGGTTTGGAACACAAGGAGAGTTGCACTCTCAACTATCCGCGTTTTGGTTTTCGGGCTAAGGAAAAGTATGAACGCTTTATTCAGTTGGTAGCTCACGAGTTTTTTCACCTGTGGAATGTCAAGCGCATTCGACCGAAAGCTCTCGAAGTATTTGACTACGAAAAAGAGAATTATACTCCTTCTTTATGGTTCTCTGAAGGCACTACAAGTTATTACGATTTGGTGATTCCTTTTCGCTCAGGTCTCTACAGCGTGAAAGGTTTTTTCCAAGGTATGGCTAAGGAAATTACTCGCTTGCAGACGACTCCGGGGCGGAGTGTACAGCCTGTGAGCGAGTCGAGCTGGGATGCTTGGATTAAACTTTATCGCCGGGATTCTAACAGCGACAACTCGCAGATTTCCTATTATTTGAAAGGGGAAGTTGTTTCGTTTTTGCTCGATTTGTTGATTCGCGCCAAACACCGCAATGAGCGATCGCTCGACGATGTGATGCGTTTGATGTGGCAGAAGTTTGGCAATGCTAATTCTGCCCAAAACGACGATTTTGACCTGAAGTCGGAAACAGACGGCAAATCGGCGCATTTAACCTCAAACGGACACTTAAATTCTCCTTCGCTACCCGCAGAAATAGGCTTTACTCCCGAAGAGTTGCAAAGTGCGATCGAGTCGGTCGCCGGCATCGATTTGAGCGACTTTTTTGCGCGCTATATTGACGGCACAGAAGAGTTGCCTTACAACAAGTATCTGGAACCTTTCGGGCTAGAACTCACCGCAGGTGAAACTAGCGAAATACCTCGCATCGGTTGGACGTTGGGAACGGAAAACGGGCGGGAAATGGTTAAATTTGTCGAAGTAGGATCTCCGGCACAATTGGCCGGAATTGATGCGGGAGACGAGTTGCTGGCGATCGAAGGTTTTCGGGTAAATTCAGAACAAGCGGGCGAGAGACTAAAAGATTTTAAGCCTGGGGATATCGTCTCGGTGACAGTTTTTCACCAAGACGAACTGCGGACTTGTCCTGTTACTCTCGCCCCGCCGCGCCCGATGCGTTACTCGATCGTGCCGGTGGAACAGCCCACCGCTATTCAGAAACAAAACTTTACTGGATGGCTGGGAGTTCCTTTATCGAAATTGTGACCTAACAGAAGGTGAACGGGAAAGAAAAGACCAGAAGAAATCAAGCTCAATTCCCAATTCCCAATTCCGCTAGCATCCTCCTGGTAAAATTGAATCACCCGTCAATACTCAACTATCATTCAGTTTTTCGACTGACAGTTAACAGTCAACAGTCAACAGTCAACAGTCAACAGTCAACAATAATTCCGGTTGCACCGGAATTAATATTACCAATTACCCATTTTGATTATGCAAACCCCACCTCCTCCATCAATTACGCCCCGCCAAATGAATCTGCTGAGAATTGTTGCTTCTATGGCCTGGGCTGACGGCGAACTCGCCACAGAAGAAGTTAATTTAATGCTCGATCGCTTTTGTCGTTTGTTTGCCCCAGATACCGACGGACAACAAATGCAACAAGAACTGCGGGATTACATCATGCAAAATATCCCCCTTGACGAGTTGATCGGCCAACTAGAAACTCAAGATGAAAAGGAATTAGTCTTGCAACTAGGCTATGAAGTGATTTCATCTAGTTCTCGCACTCCCGATGAACCAAAAATTAACGCTGAAGAAGCCGCAGCTTATCAAAAATTAGTGCAGTTGCTGAATCTTTCAGAGGATGTGGTCAAGCGTATTGAAGCTGAATCATCGGCTGCAGATACTTCAGAGGGAATTGTCGAGAAGATGGCTCACAAATTAGAAAAGTTCATCAAAGGCTAGTTCGGGACTTGCGTGCGCTTGGCTTAAAAACCCGGTTGATTTCTAGATTTCTCGTTACTCAACCTGGAATTTTTCGTAGAAACCGGGAATAAGCCTGCCATCGGTAAGTCTTGTTAGGTAAGTATCGAAATAATATTTTTCTGAGTGCAACTATTTACAACTAAATCAGAAGGGAAAAAAACCGGATTGTGACTCCCAATTTCCCAAGATATACTAACAAAAAAACACGGAAAAGTCGAGAATATTTTTCATCGCCTGGAACGGTAACAGAATTTGCGTGAAGCGAAGCTATCCCGCAGGGAATCAATCGCCCTTCCCGCGCGCTGCCTTACCCTTAACGAGAATTAGGGACTTAGGCAAAGCCTAAATCCCTAATTGATCTACAGATTTTTTGCGATTACTGAAAGTGATATCGTTTCCGGTTGCATCAGAATAATAAAATCGAGTCAACAGTCAACAGTCATTTCGCTCGTACAACCGGAATTGATATTAATCCAACCAGTCATTAGTGCGGTAACTTGCTGAGGGCGTGCCAAGTTCTGTAGCCGACAATTCCATCTTGCGGTAAAGCCATGCTCAGTTGCAATTGTCGCACTGCTACATCTGTCATCGGCCCGAATAATCCGTCAATGAATCCGAAATAGTATCCATTGATTTTCAAGACATTCTGAACAATTTTAACAGCATTACCAGAACTGCCCTTCATGACGATCGGCATATTCACAGGTGCACCAGAGTATAGTGCTTCCCAAGTGAGAGGGCCGACAATCCCATCTTCTTTTAAAAAGACGCGGTGTTGATAGCCTATGACCCCGTTGTAAACTTGGACGCCGAAAATACCGTCAATCGACCCGAAATAATAACCCCAATGAAATAGAAGCTGTTGTAGTTCCTTGACAGCTTGACCTGTTGAACCCCTTTGCAAAGTCGGTTTGTTTACTCCCGTGGTTTCAGCAAATGCCAGAGTTGATTGAGCAGTAGTATCGGCGACGAGAGCCATAGTTTCATTGTTCAAGCTTCTTTCTTCGGTGTACATAATGTGGTTCCTCTCAACATTTAAGTTTTGGTGTTTGATATTTCAGGTATAACTGGTGGGATTTGTGGATGCACAGTCACTTTTTAGAGTGTCACTCATGTGAGTGTCGCTCGTTTGAGTTACCCGTTGGTTTGTCGTAAGGATCGCGAATTAAATAACTTACAATTTTAATTGTTATTGTGGGATGGGCGTCCCGCCCGTCCTTTTTGGACGG
>NZ_JAUBUC010000133.1:0-14687 GCF_036705285.1 Microcoleus sp. B4-C1
CGTCCAAAAAGGACGGGCGGGACGCCCATCCCACAATAACAATTAAAATTGTAAGTTATTTAATTCGCGATCCTTAAAAACTGTCCGGAGTATTGCTATCTGGGAAATTAAATTTATATTTCGCAACATTTACTGGATGTTGTCTCGATACAGCTAATGCTATCATTTGCAACTCAAAATCGACGCTTTTACTGAATCTTTAAGATAGAGCGACAACAGCGAGTCTTTTTTAAATTTTTGATAAAGAACGGGGTACTAGGCGTCAAAAGGGTAAAATTTTTAGGTAGGAAATAAAAAAGTTAATTGCGATTAATTTGAGGATTGTCATAAAAAATCTTTGTATATTATATGATCAAAAGTAAGGATTGATAGTCAATCGTTCACCTACAGATTAAGAATTTCATGGATATTCAATTAATTAATATCGGTTTTGGTAACATTGTGTCTGCTAATCGAGTGATTGCCATTGTCAGTCCCGAGTCAGCGCCAATTAAGCGGATTATTACTGATGCACGGGAGCGGGGACAACTGGTTGACGCAACTTACGGCCGCCGCACGAGAGCGGTAATTATTACAGATTCGAGTCACGTCATCCTCTCGGCGATTCAGCCGGAAACTGTTGCTAATCGTTTTGTGATCAGCAAAGACGGTCAAGGTCGGGATGATTGAGGTTTGTCAGTTGCAATTTGAGCGCTTACGGTCTAAAGTAAGCAGAAACTTAAATTGTTACACGTTTCTATTCTCAAAATGAAATCTGGTAAATTAATTGTTCTGACGGGGCCTAGCGGTGTGGGGAAAGGCACCTTAGTACGATCGCTCCTCAATCGCCATTCCGAATTGTATCTTTCGGTATCGGTGACAACTCGTGAGCCCCGTGAGGGAGAAATTGAGGGAAAGCATTACTATTTTGTTAGCCGCAGCCGTTTTGAACAAATGGTTGAGGCTGGAGATTTGGCGGAATGGGCCCAGTTTGCCGGTAATTTTTACGGTACTCCTTATTTTGGTCTTAAACAAGGAATCGGTGAGGGAAAATCGGTAATCCTGGAAATTGAGCTGGAAGGGGCAAGGCAAATTAGGAATAATTTTCCAGAGGCGCTGCGAATTTTTATTTTACCTCCTTCTTGGGAAGAATTGGAGCGACGGCTGCGGAGTCGGGGTCAAGATTCCGAAAGTGCGATCGCCCGTCGGTTGGTGCGGGCTAAAGAGGAAATTGAAGCGGCGGGGGAATTCGATTTCCAAGTTGTTAATGACGATTTGGAAGTTGCTTTGAAAAAGCTAGAATCAATACTTAATTTGGAGTAACTTTTAGGTGGGGATGAGTGAATTTTGAAGTTTTATTGATATTAATGCCCAACAGCACGACACGAAAGTCACGGATACACTGATAGTTGTTTTTTCTTCTAACTTCTGAATCACCATTAAGAATTAATCCGTGTATCCGTGTCAAAATCAGTGTCGTGCATTCCTTGTTCCTTCAATCTTACCCATTTCTCCGTCCTGGCTAAAACTTCGCTACTTTGTTTGATAGCAACACAAACTTTTAAATTCAATTCGAGAATATTAGATGAAGGAGACATTTTTCTCAACGGTTCAATTTCGCGAGCAGAACAGCCCAACATTTCCATATAAGCTAGCGTCCAGCCAATAGCTGCAATGTCCCCTACATTGCCTTCTCCAGCGCAAAGGTAACAACCCAATTCGCCCTCCGGCCCACACTCAGGACACACCCAATTGCCCAGTTGTGAATGGAGTAGATTTGTGCGGGAGGCGGATGCGATTGTTAATGCTTTAATATGATTTTGAACGACTTGTTTAAAACCTCGGTTTTGGTTGCTGCGGTAGTCGGAATTGCCGTGCGATCGCCCGATTGCTACTGCTTGCTGTTGTGGCGAAGCAAGAGAGGCTGTTTGGTTCTCCCTGGTTACTCTAGATTCGCCTAGGTTCGCAGTTAGCTGAATACCATAGTCTTTCGACTCTTCAGTCTGAGAGTGGTTGAGTGGGCTGGAGGAATCGGGTTCGGAAGTTGTGAAGGATTGTTCTATGCGATCCTCTTCGAGGGCTTCGCCAACGGCAAAATCTTGCATTGAGAGGTGATGTTCGATCGCCAAAGACCAAGTTCTTTTATGTCGGAGGTCGCCATATTTTCTGGCTTCTTCCTCAGTAATGCCGATCGCCGCAGCCTCTTGGCGCAGCACATTAATCGAAGTCATTGTATCTGATATCATTAGTTTGTTTGCAGTTAAATTTACGATCGCCCGCTCAGCCTACAAATAAATTACCTTAGATATAGTACAATAGTCCGGACTATTTTTAGATTGTCTTCTGAAATCCGTGATTTTCCGTTATGAAGGAGATTGCACAATCGCCCTGAAACCCTTATTTTACGCTTGGCAATCACACAGTGTCCGAAGCATTGATAGTAGCCTAAATCTAAAATCTAAAATCTAAAATCTAAAATCTAAAATTGGATGACTTCAATTCTTCCCGATACAGCTTTATCTGTTGCTGGACTAACATCTTACCTGCAAGACTTGTTGGAGGGCGATCGCAACCTGCAATCAATTTGGCTGACAGGCGAGGTGTCGAACGTTTCGCACCACCCCAGCGGCTGCTTTTTCACTCTGTGCGACACCGACAAAAGCGCTGCGATTCGCTGCGTGGTGTGGAATTCTCAGCGGCAAAAATTGGTGCAAATGCCCGCAAAAGGGGAACAGTTGCTGGTTTTGGGAAGCATCCGGGTTTACAAAAATCGCGGCGAGTACCAGTTGACGGTTGTGCAATCGCTACCGGCTGGGGAAGGATTGCAGGCTTTGCGGTTGCAGCAATTGCGATCGCGCTTGGATGCTGAGGGTTTCTTCGATCCCGCCCGAAAGCGCCCGATTCCGGCACACCCGCAAATTGTGGCAGTGGTGACATCCGATACTGGCGCTGCTTGGGGAGACATTCAGCGGACTCTAGCCCAAAGATATCCGGGTTTGCGGGTGTTGCTGTCACCGACAGGAGTGCAGGGAGAATTGGCTGCTGCTGCCATTGCTAGGGCGATCGCGCGCGTAGAATTGGACGGTAGGGCGGAGGTGATCATTTTAGGGCGGGGCGGCGGTTCTGCGGAAGATTTGGCTTGTTTTAATGATGAGAGAGTTGTCAGGGCGATCGCGAATTGTGCGATTCCAATTATTACAGGTATCGGACACGAAAGAGACGAATCTCTCGCCGATTTAGTAGCAGATAAACGAGCCCACACTCCAACAGCGGCGGCGGTTCAAGCTGTACCAATTTTAGCAGATATTTACTTTGAACACAAGCAGCGAATGGTCAATTTAGCAAGTGCTGTGCGGGCCAGATTTCAGGCAGAAGAAGAGCATTTGCAACAGTTACAAAATCGATTAAAACGTTTGCCTGCGACATCCCGAACTTTGCGGCAGGCAACTGGTAAACTGGAGGTATTGCAAGAAAAGTTATCCGCCCTGAATCCGGCGGCGGTATTGCAAAGGGGTTATGCGGCGGTAATCCAAAGTGACGGTACGATCGTCCGCACAACTGACGGTTTGGAATTGGGAGAGGAATTGACTGTGAGGTTGAGTCGGGGCGTGCTGAAAGTTAAGATTGTAGAAGTATTGGATGCGGAAGACAAGTTATGATTGATTCGCAGTTGCGCCAGTCTGACTGGAATTATGAGGAAACGGTCGATCGAATTGAAGCGATTATCGATCGGGTGGAATCGGGAGAGTTGCCCCTAGAGGAGGTTTTCGAGCAGTTTGGGGTGGCTGTCGAGTGTTTGCAGCAGTGCGAAAGCTTTTTGGCGCGGGGGAAGGAACAGATGGATTTGTCGATCGAGCTTTTGGCTGCAGAACCCGATTTTTAACCGGAGATAAACTCGGATTAATGTGGATAAAATAGCGCGTTTTGCCGAAATCCAGACAGGGAATTAATTCCCTGTCTCCTCGCAAAAGTCTTCGCTATGAGGAGTGTTAAACTGATAATACTCAATCCGGGTTTCCTACCCCCCTTCTTATTACCAAACGCAGAATCACAATCGACATTCTTTACCTTAAAATCAGGTTACTTTGCATCACTACTTTATTTGATTTTTTTAGTCACATTCATCTTCCCATATTGCTTGATACTCCAAAAGCTGTTCCCCTCGGATAATACACAAATTGCCCGTAACTTTTGCAGCATCCAAGCCGCGAATTAATACAGGGTAAGAGCATCTCAATCACCCTTGACAAAAGGACTCAAAAGAATCTAATATATTGTCAGCAAAACAAGAACGAATAATTTGAATCAAATCATCACTATCCATAGCTGCCCTTTTCATTTTTTGTCTAAAACTACGTTTGTAAGTCGGTTCACGATTGAAGGCATTGAGCGCGAGCCGTCGCAGGACAGCTAAATTCTGGGGACTGTGGAAAAAGCGAATCCGGCAGGCATCTTCAGCAAAGGTAGAATCTAAAGCCCAATGAGCCTCATTTTCAATCCCCCAATGTTTTCGGAGAACTCGACCTAAAAGTTGAGCATCACTATTTAAAGAAGTTAGAAATGAAAAATAAATAAGTTGATGAGTTATCGGTTATAATGAAAAAAGTGTGAGATAAAAATTTTCAATCCTACAGAGAACAACTCACAACTAATTTTTATACTTAACTATTCTAATTTAGTTTTAACTCCCTGTATGAGTCTAATTCAATTGAGTCAAAAATTAAAAACTTTTATAAATCATTATCCGAAAAAGATCAAAGAAGATATGCAGCTTTCTTAAGCTCAAAAATTAGGATGGGGTGGAATTAGCTATGTAATGCAAATTTTGGGATGCAGTCGAAATACTATCATCAAGGTAATAGAAGATTTAGAAAAAATGGAATTAAAGACACTGAATAGTTCCAGGATAAGAAAGATAGGAGGGGAAAGAAAAAGTATTCTGTCTACTAAAATCGGCATTGATGCAGAATTTTTATAAATTTTAAAAAATCACACAGCCTGAGACCCAATGAATGAGTTAATCAAATAAACTAATTTGACGCATAAAGAAATAGCTTCTGCAATACAAGCGGCAGGTTTTACCATTAGTCTCCCCTTAGTGGCAAAACTATTAAAAAATCATTGGTATGTGAAACGAAAACAAAAAACAAATAATATAGCCTTTCGAGCGAAAGATGAGGTATCATGTTACTGACACTCACTCGTGAGGGTCATTCGATTTTAGATTTTAGATTTTAGATTTTGGAGGCGACCCCACGGATAAATTTGGGGGACGCAAGGATTTTAGATTTGAGATTTTGGATTGATTCCACGGATAAATCACGTGGCGGGTACCATCAATAAATTCTTGGTAAAAAAAGCTATTGAAAAGAAAGGCGCAAAATTAATATACTTATCACCTTATTCACCAGATTTTTCACCAATTGAGAATCTATGGTCAAAACTTAAAATCATTCTCCGTTCTATCAAGACTACTAATTATCAAGAGTTAGGAAAAACCATCGAGTTTGCGTTCGGACAAGTTACAGCGTCAAATATTTTTAATTGGTATTACACACGGCTGTTATTGTACCTCATCTTTCTGAGAAAGGCTATAAATTTGTTTAAATCTCCTTAACTTAACTCTAGCCGCCCAGAAGAGACAGGCAAACCATCCTGAAATACCAGCAATTCTCCTGGCTGAATTTGCGTCCAAACTTCGTTATCTGTCAGCGGAAAAGTGGCAATAACAGCCACGCGATCGCCCTCCTTAGTCAATTCCCGAAAATCGACTGTTACATCTTCGTCGATCGAGTGAGCGCTAGCAAAAGGTGCTTGTCGCACAATATAATGCAGATTAGTAGAACAGTGGGTGAACAAGTGTTCTCCATCCGAAAGTAAATAATTAAAAATTCCGTGTTCTGCCAAACTTTTAGTGATTTCCTCCAGTACCGGGTAAATTTCCGCTACAGCAGGCTTACTTTGAGGAAAAGTAGAGCGCAGCTTTTCTAATATCAAACAGAATGCTTTTTCGCTGTCAGTTTTGCCAACCGGTTTGTAGACTCCGGCATATTCTGGATAAAAACTTTCGAGATTTCCGTTGTGAGCAAACACCCAATAACGTCCCCACAGTTCCCGAATAAAAGGGTGGCAGTTTTCCAGAGCAATTTCGCCTTGGGTAGCTTTGCGGATGTGAGCAATGACGTTAGTTGAATGAATGGGATAGCGACGCACTACTTCAGCAACCGGAGAAGCAATCGCAGGTTTAGAGTCTATAAAAAGGCGACATCCCAAACCTTCAAAGAAAGCAATTCCCCAACCGTCTTGATGAACGTCTGTTCTGCCACCTCTTGCAGAAAAACCCTCAAAAGAAAAGCAAATATCTGTTGGAACATTGCAGTTCATTCCCAGTAATTGGCACATAGCTTTTAAATTTCTGGAGTTTGGATAGATGTCGCAGCTATTGGCAGCTACAGATTAGCGATTATACTATTATAGTATGAATTGATTTAGCCTAATAAAAAAACACAATAATTTTTGATTTTCAACCGTCATGCTACTTAAAATTCAAAAAATGCGCGAAGCCAAGCTATCCCGTTCGTTAAGTGGGCCCGTTGCGGTAGGGAATCGCCCAAAATTCAATCCCGTTCCTCGGAGAACAGTCTTCATCGTTCCATTTCTCCTGCAATTTTGTTAATTAAATTTATGTAAAATTCACTTTTGTGGGGGAAAGTCTGAAAGTTGTTTGATATCCTTCAAAACTATTTGAGGCTTCCCTTTGTACTGTTCTACCTTCCCACTGACATACACATATCCCCGTCCCAGACCCGCATAACGTTTCTCGATTAGCCGCTTCAAGGGAGCTCTTTCATCAGTTTCAGCATCTGGTATCCACAAATCTAATTTATGATATACCGAACCAGCATAAATTAGAGCGCTACCGCCGATCCATTTAGTAATTCCCGCCTGCAAATCGCAGAAAATAGTAATAGATTTAGCTCTCTCAGAAGCAGCTAATATTTTCGGGTAGTGCAACCTCAAAGAAAGCGCTCCTGCCGTTGCTTCCGACAACCGAAACTCTTCAACAATCGAGCCTCGCATCGACCACCAAGGCAGTAAATTAGCATAGTTGCGAGAGGGGATTTTGGCATTAATAATCGGATTCCAAATCATCAGGTTGTAAGCTTTTGCTGCCGATTCTGCCTCAGTCATTTGTCGGTGATATAATCTGGAGCGGCCGTATTTGACGAAGTAGGGACTCCAGCCTTCTTCAATCAGTTTAAGATTGTAATTTTCTCCATCTTTATGTACGTAACAGAGGAGACGCCCGTAGTTGTCGCGGTGTTTTTGTAGAGCCACTTCAACCGAATCGTCTGTATCAAATTCTATGTCAATTTGAGCAAGTCCGCCATCTGCTGTCGCAAAGTATTTTTTAGCCATTTCCGTACCTGCTTTCCCCGCCGCAGTTACAGGTTTGGAGCCTCCCGGATGACTTTCTTCTGTATCGACGCAAATCAGGCGCAGAGCCTCGGTTTTGCCGTTGAGAGAAATTTTGATGCTGTCGCCATCAACTACTTTAGTTATTTGCAGGTTCGGAATTCTGGTTGCCATATTTTGAACCCTGTTGCACTTGAGATTTCATGCAGATATCGGTTGAATCATACACGAGTTCGCTATCAATAGCAACTGTAATTTTTGTTGTTTGTATTAATATTTGTCAAGTGTGGCGTATTTTATCAAGTCGGGGAAAAAATCTCGAAAATCCGATTCTAATCGCTGATAGTTAGCTGTCAAATCTTCTATGCCGCTTGCCAAATTATTTCTCCGCTTGATTCGGGCAGACATTCTTGTAAGAGTGATGCCGATTTCGGCAATTTCTTGATAAGATGAAAGCAAGTCGCGGGCAATTATTGTGGGCAGCACCCGCTGGAGAGATTCAGGCAATATATCGCGGTTGTCTTGCAGGACTTTATAGACATGGCGAGAAAAATCTGGAAGCGGAATTTCTGAATATTCGAGCCAATTTTTAGCCAAGAAGTGGTCGTAAAACACGTCAATCAAAACTCCAGCAAACCTGCGTCTATCGGCGCAAACAAGGCTTTTACTCGATCGCACTATTGCGTGAGAGTCGGTGTAGCTATCTACTTTGCGGTGCAAATCGATGCCTTTTCTAATTTCATCGGGATAAAGGTTGATTGCCGAACCTTTGACAAAATCTCCTAAGAGGTTGCCAATCAAGGATTCTGGCGTGCCTTTTGATAAGAATAGATGAGCCAAATAATTCATTAACTACACAACTGCATAACCTGTATGAGGTCTGACATCGGCGGGATGAAAACCTAAAACAATGGAATCCTTGGAAATTCCAGCAGCTACAAGTTCTTTTGTCACGCCGTATTCTGTCTCATCTCGCTGTACCCAAATCTTATCATCAATAATATCTATATGAACCAAACAGCCGTGAATTCGTTTGGCTTTATCCCAGCCTAAAGTAACTAGCAGGTAACAATCAGATTTTTCATCAAACACGGCTTTACAAATTATATCGCCATGAGAGTAAGGAATTTTTGTGTAAGGTTCGAGAACTGTTTTAATGGTGGTTCTAAAGTTAGCTAAAGTATCCATTTTACGATCGCCTCTTGATTTGGGTCGAATACAATCAGCTTGAGCTTTTCATCTTCAATCATTAATTGACCGATCGGATAACAAAAGAGTGATCGCCTAACTGTAGTATGCAGGCGATCGCTCCACCCACGTTCAAATATTGCTTGCGATCGGCTACATCTCTCGACGGAACGCTCTAATAGCTTCCCCAGCATCAGTTTCCGCCATCAAAATACAGCGTTTCATCAAGTCGAGATCGAGGTTATTGAGTCCGGGTAGCTGACTGCGATCGCTCTTTTCATAGCTACCGTCATGGAGATGATATATCTTCAGTAATCCATCTTCCCAAAACCAAACCTCTGAAACACCCAAAGCTTTATAGCGCTCTAACTTACTGATTCCTCCACTGGTAAAGACAACTTCGATCGACAAATCAGGAATCGGTTTTACACTCTCAATGCAGTAGGATTCGTCTGCTTGCACAGAGACAACTCCCGATCTTTCCTGCGTCATTGCCCCTGTAGGCTTGAAGAAAATTCCCTGTTCTACGAGAAAAGTAGTCACTAAGTAACCGATAACATGAGCAAAAGTTTCGTGGTCTTCTCCCGGCATCAGAATCTCGATCGTTTCATCATAGTAAAATAGTCGCACTCTAGGGGAGCCTTCAAAGCCTTTTTGGATAAATTTAAACCGTTCCCACATTCCATGATGAACAATTCGCTGATCTGTGGTTTTGCTAAGTAGTGGAGGCATCGCGCTCAGATCCAGTCCAGAAGTTATCTTGATTGTAGCTCATATTTAACAATTAAACTGCAGATGAACGCCGATAAAAATACATCAGCGTTCATCCGCGTTCATCTGCCTACATCTGCGGTTACAAAATACCCCTACGCACCACCGCGCAACTTATCCAAAACCGTCCGATCTTCCAAAGTCGAAGTATCCCCAGAAACCTCTTGTCCCGCCGCTAAAGAACGCAGCAAACGCCGCATAATCTTCCCGCTTCGAGTCTTCGGCAAAGCATCAGTAAATCGAATTTCGCCGGGACGGGCGATCGCCCCAATTTCCTTAACAACGTGCTGCTTCAATTCCTTAGCCAATTCATCGCTAGGTTGCTGCGAGTTGTCCAGCGTGACAAAAGCCACAATTTCCTCACCTTTAATCTCATCCGGTTTACCAACAACCGCAGCTTCCGCCACCGCTGGATGCGATACCAAAGCTGACTCGACTTCCATTGTGCCGAGTCGGTGTCCGGCCACATTAATTACATCGTCAACGCGGCCCATTACCCAGAAATAACCGTCTTTGTCCTTGTGCGCGCCGTCCCCTGCAAAGTACACGAATTCGCCATCTTTCGGGTGCAAATATTCCCAATAAGTGCGGCGGAAGCGATCGGGATCGTTGTAAAGCGTCCGCATCATTCCCGGCCAAGGATGTTTCACAACTAAATAACCGCCGCTTTCGTTAGTTACTGGTTCGCCATCTTGGTCAACAACATCAGCCACAATTCCGGGGAACGGTAGGGTTGCAGAACCGGGTTTGGTAGGAATTGCACCGGGCAAAGCGGTAATCATAATTCCCCCGGTTTCTGTTTGCCACCAAGTATCGACGATCGGACAATTCGACTTGCCAATTACTCGTTGATACCACATCCAAGCTTCGGGATTGATCGGTTCGCCGACGGTTCCTAACAATCGTAAAGATGACAAATTGCGCGCGTTGGGCAAGTGTTCGCCCATTTTCATGAATGTTCTGATGGCGGTGGGTGCAGTATAGAAAACGGTGACGCCGTATTTTTCAATTACATCCCAAAAACAGCCAGGATTAGAAGGGCGAGGAGCACCTTCATACATTAAAGTTGTCGCACCGTTGGATAGCGGCCCGTAGACAATATAACTGTGTCCAGTAATCCAGCCGACATCAGCAGTACACCAGTAAACATCGGTATCTTGGAGGTCGAATATCCATTTGGTTGTCATGTGGGTATAAAGGTTATAACCACCGGTTGTATGGACGACTCCTTTCGGTTTGCCGGTACTGCCACTGGTGTAGAGTACGAACAGCATATCTTCGCTGTCCATCGGTTCGGCGGGACAATTTGCCGATGCACCTTTTTGCAAATCGTGCCACCAATGATCGCGCCCTGGTTCCATGTCAATTTTCTGTTTGGTGCGCTGAACTACGAGAACGTTGGTAACGCTGGGTGTGGCATTATTTGCTAATGCTTTGTCTACTTGTGTTTTGAGGCCGACGGCGGTATCTTTGCGGAAGCCTCCGTCGGCGGTGATGACGAGTTTTGCTTGGCCGTCGTTGAGTCGATCGCGCAATGCTTCTGCACTAAAACCGCCAAAAACAACGCTGTGTACTGCACCGATTCTGGCGCAGGCTAGCATGGCGATCGCAGCTTCGGGAATCATGGGCATATAAATGCCGACGCGATCGCCCTTTTGGACTCCCAATTGTTTGATGACGTTCGCCATTTGGCAGACTTCGCGGTGGAGTTGCGCGTAGGTGAGGGTGCGGGAGTCTCCGGGTTCGCCTTCCCAAATCAGGGCGGCTTTATTTTTGCGCCAAGTGGTTAAGTGGCGATCGAGACAATTGTAAGAAATATTAATTTTACCGTTGACAAACCATTTAGCAAAAGGCGGCTGCCAGTCGAGAACGGTATCCCAGTTTTGGAACCAGTGCAATTCTTGGGCCGCGAGTTCTGCCCAAAATGCTTGGGGGTCAGCTTTGGCTTTGTCGTAGAGGGCTTGGTACTCTTCTAGGCTTTTGATGTGAGCTTTTTCGGAGAATTCAGCGGGCGGCTGAAATAGCCGTTTTTCATGCAGAATTGATTCGATGGTATCTTGTGACATTGCTGTTAGTTTTTAGTTCAGTTACTCTTTTTAGCTATTGTGTGCATAAGTTGGGACAAAAGTATGTTTATTTTCCTTAAGAGTTTGGGAAATTTGTAAATGTTGGGACTGTATTAGAAATTATGGTAGCGGTAAATGCTCAATTTTATCTTGGTACTCATCATCAAACGATCCTTCATAAATCAAAATCAGTTCGTCAATATTTTGACCTATACTCAGCTTGGAATTTAGGATAAATATTCCTGGGATATGGCGATTTTGCTCTAGATGATCTGTTAAATGCACGGGCATAGACCGACGGTTGTTGGTAACAAGAATGAAATTGTGGATTTCGCACCAAATAATAATTTCTGGATCGAGAGTGCCTTTGGAAGGTGCTGTTAGTTCTCCCACTGCTAGAACAACCATATCGGGATTGCGTCTGCGAATTTGATTGACATAGGCAGGATCGACATTTTCATCAAAGAGATACTGGATTGTCATCAGCCTTTCTCCTTGCATCTCTTTCTGCTCTCAGTTTGCGGATTTTTTCATATACGGGACGAGGATTGCGACGTTGTTCTTCTCGCATTTTATCGCCCCATTCAAGCCATTCGGTTATGTACTGACCGACTGTTTCTTTGTTGTGCAGGTAGTACAAAATGGTCGCATAAACTTGTTCGAGGGTTAGGGATGTATAAATGTTAGCGATTTCTTCGGGAGTTCGAGCGCGAAACAGGTATTCATAGAGAATGGTTTCGATGCCAATGCGGGAACCTTTGAGGCGAATATCGTCAGGTCTGAGGAAGTTGAAGTAGTCTTCTAGTTGCGTGGTTTGGTCGTTGACTTCATGAGATTGCTTGTCTTTATTAATTTCTGTTACTTCGGGAACCAGCACAATTACTTCTGCTCGGCTGTTGCGATATAACTTGAGCGGTTCCCCAACGCACAATTGTCCTAGATCGTCGATCGTTGCCATCACTTTAATTGCTTTCATACAATCTACCCGATTTACAGGAGCGATATCTGGTATGATTATATTATAACAAATCCGATGGTAATGCTTTTATAATTGACATTAACAGCCGATCGCACTAAAGCCATGACGCAAAATTTAGAAGCAAGCCAACTTTCGCTAAATGACGTTCGCCGCCTTCTCAAATTGGAAAGACAAACAGGAGGAGGTTTTACTGATTTTTTCTCTCTGGAACCTCTGACGGATTTTGAACAACAGGAATTATTGCTAATCGGTAATCACTTTTGGCGTCATCTAGAAGCAGGGAAAGTTTCTGCAAAGCTGGTTAAATTTTTAGTGCTTTCACCATTAATGAGATTAGCAGGATTTTTTGATATTTCGATCGTGCTGACAATGGAAGATAGCATCCCCATCGAGGTTGAGGATGGGGATACTGTAATTAAAGGGCGGTTGGATGTCTTAGCCGTAAATCAGCCGGATGCAGAGCTCGCGGCGGCACAGTTTTGGATTTTGGTAGTGGAGGCGAAAAATAGTGCGATCGATCCTTGGGCCGGTTTGCCGCAATTGCTGACTTATGCTTATAAAAGTTTGCAGCAGCAATCGTCTGTTTGGGGATTGACGACGAATGGACGCAACTATCAGTTTGTGTATCTGACGCGGGGAAATCCTTGTACTTATCAGATTTTACCGGAATTGAATTTGATTGACCGAGAGCGATCGCTCTTGTTGGCGCAAGTGTTGAAAGCGATTTGCAAGTTGCAGAATGTGCAGTTGCAGTTGGCTTAATCTCTGCGGTTAAAAGCTGTGCTTCCCCGTACTGCCTAGACAGATATTCTGTACCACTTTAGTCCTAATCGGCCTCTATCGTCGATGGCAACCAACTGTTGTGAACTTCTGTTGGGAAGTGCTGGGAAATTTAGAAATCAAGAAATGTTAAAAAATTGCAATAGCAAATGACAAAATCCAAATTTTTCTATACAATAATAAACGGTTAAGCCCTACAACTGAAGGTAAAAAAGTGTCTGAACTTAGACAAAATTTAATTACCAGAGATTGGGTAATCATCGCCACCGAACGGGCGACAAGACCGGATCAATTCGCTAACAAAAAAAAGTGCCAAATAGTAGTGCCACCGCACCGCGCCGATTGCCCGTTTTGCGTGGGAAATGAGGAAGACGGAACCTTAGAAAGTTGCCGTTTGGGCGATCGCGCTGGCTGGAAAGTCCGGGCTATTTGCAACAAATATCCCGCCCTCTCCCCGACAGCAAAATGGATGAGGATATCATCGGGAATTCACCGCACGATGGCGGGAATCGGCGTGCACGAAGTAATTGTCGAACATCCGCGACACGATTTGACGACAGCTTTGTTGAGCGTTGAAGAAGTTGCCAACATACTTTTAGTATACCGCCAGCGCTATGTAGAAATTAGAAAAAATCCCTACATTGAAACAATTATTATCTTCAAGAATCATGGGGAAACTGCCGGAACTTCTCTCGAACACCCCCACTCGCAGATAGCAGCGACGCCCGTTGTACCTAGCCAATTTCGCAGCCGCATCGACGAAGCTATTAGATATTTTGACGACACAGGAGAATGTCTGTTTTGCCGGACTTTGGAAGATGAATTAGCGGCGAAGGAAAGAGTGATTTGTGAGAGTGAACATTTTGTCGCTTTTATCCCTTACGCTGCACTTTCACCGTTTCACACGTGGATTTTTCCGCGTCGGCATTCCTCTTCGTTTGATGAAATTACTGATGCGGAAATTTCGGATCTTGCTTATACTTTGAAAACTGTACTGGCTAAGCTTTATTACGGATTGAACAATCCCGATTACAACTATAATATTCGATCGGTGCCGATCGCCCAACGTGCAACAAAATACTTTCACTGGTATATCGCCATTATTCCCAGAGTCACCAAGCAAGCTGGGTTTGAGTTGGGCAGCGGGATGTTTATCAATACTGCTTTGCCCGAAGAAAGTGCAGCGTTTTTGCGATCGATCGAAATTCCTAGCGACAGTAATTTCCCCCCCATCTAAAGTATCCTACATCACCATAGGTCAAGTTTACTTAAACTGGGGGTGGAAATGCACCCAGCTATTCTGAGTTGCGAGTCTGCGTTGAGGGAGGAAATTGATATTATTTGAGATTTGAGATTAAAGAATTGGGCATAACGCATGATCTAATGGTTTAGATCACCGGCATAAAGTTGGATTCTTTTTTAAACTGCTATAACAATACTTCGGACAGTTTTTAAGCAGCGAGAGTACCATAGGATAGGACTGACGGAAGGTTAGGGTGATTTAAAAT
>NZ_JAUBUC010000209.1:0-1688 GCF_036705285.1 Microcoleus sp. B4-C1
TTAAAAGTTTTTTTTAGTTATTTAGTAATGCACAAATTTAGGTGTTTGTCAAATTAATTTAGATGCGTTTACCCTGGATCGCCTAGAGGAGTTGCCGATAATTTCAAGTCATATTCATCACCATCATAATCTTTTGGCTTATGAACGAGGACGTAATAAGTTCCCGGCTTGAGAGTCTCGCTAAACTCTGGAACAACACCATTAGGAGGAGTGCCTGAAATGATATCAATATGTGTAGAATCGTCGCTGTTGAAATACCAGTCTTGGAACAAATAAAACCCAGTGTTTCCCATTTTTCCACTCAAAGCAAAATCTACTTTGCTTTCACTGGTAATGTTAAACTTGTAGTAATCAAAGCGGTCATTTCTATCAATAACATCATGAAAAGTTTGTGTGCCAATTAAAGTACCAATATCACGAGCCGTGTTCGGTGTATTTCCTGCATAATCTGGAGGTATTTCAAAGGGTAGGGGTACCGCACTAATTTCGATAACCCCGATCGCATTTCCAGTACCATAACCATACCAACTCGCTTGACCCGAAGGCTGCACCGTCAAATACCCGTTCTTGTAATAGTGATTAACAACCCCATTACTCACCACAGTCTTATCAAATGCCCCAGCAGATGAGGGAACTTTCCCTTGTCCGGGTTGTGGCGCATTGGGAGTAAAAGTGGCATTCAGCGTATAAGGTCGTACCAGCGTCTTCTCAGTCGAATTCCAAGTCGAATTCCAATCAGGTTCTAGCCAGTAATTGCTGGGAGTTTTCACTTCAATGTCATAGCGCCCTTTATTCAGATCGAGTTCCAACCATTGATCGGAGTTAGCAGCAACCTCAAGGCTAGCAATTGATTCCGGTCGATCGTCAGAACCAATAAACTTCTTGATGCTAACTTCCATTTTACCGTTGGGAGAATTCAAATTAATCCTGATTTTCCCCGACTCATTCACCTCCATCCCATACTTAGCAATCCGGTTGTTGAATTGTATATTGTCATAAGTGACAACACCTGATAAATTCTTTAACTCAGAAACAGCAGGCCCTGAAAAAACAGCACTTTGCAGGCTGTTCTCTAAGGAATAATAAGGCTGAGTTCTGTACTGTATATTTCCCGTAAAACTCGAAACCTTATCGGCAATAAACTGAGTTGATATGTTGTAATCCTTGAAACTAGACCCAGCGCCGTTGCCGACTTTGAGATAGTACGTCCCCGGATCGTAGAAATTGCCACCTTGAAAAGAAGTCTGTCCTTCCCCTACCATAGAAGTTTGAAGAGAAGCCCCTTTAAAGAAGGTATGAGATCCAGGCTTGCCGTCAGCTTTCGTAACAGTTACCTGCGGGGGAGTGGGAAATCCTGATACAGGGTTGAGACTGGTCAAATTCCAACTCACATAACCAGGTTCAGTCACCGTAAATTGGTAATATTTTTCAGGCTGATTCGCGTCAACCCGATCGCTATCCGAGAAATTAGTTGATACTTGTACAGTTGCAGTCGCGATCGAATTTCCACCTTTAGCAGCCCGTTCCTCCGGCGTTACCTTCCCTTGTCCACTCCAAGTATCCGGCGTTACCCAAGCTGTAGGTTTATAAACTTCCGCCACAGTCTTCTTGGCCAAATCCACCGCCGCCAACGTATTCAAAAACCCAAAACCCGTCTCATCATCCCACCCAGACGGCCCCAAATCCCT
>NZ_JAUBUC010000134.1:0-13590 GCF_036705285.1 Microcoleus sp. B4-C1
AACAATTGATTGGTGTCCGTCACAGTAATCAAAGTTTGATTGTTGCTGGAAGTAATACTGAGTTGATTAAAACTCAAACCAGAACTCAACCCAATTAAATCCTCTCCCTTGCGGAAATCAGTAATGATGTCGCTACCCAAACTTTGATTTAGGAAAAACACATCATTTCCCGAACCACCAGTCAATGTATCGTCCCCAACATCGCCGGAAAGGAAATCGTCCCCAGCACCGCCGCTGAGAATATCATTAGCTTTGCCGCCGTACAGGGTATCGTTACCGATGTCGCCGAACAGCACATCGTTTTCATTGCCGCCCAAAAGCAAGTCGTTGCCCTCACCGCCATCGAGACTGTCGTTTTCTTTGCCGCCGTAAAGCGTGTCATTTCCCAATAAGCCAAAAATCAGGTCTGCACCTTCATTGCCAAAGGCAATATCGTTGCCATTTCCAGCATTAATTGTGTCATTTCCCAAGTTGCCTAAAATGTAGTCGTCTCCATCTTCACCCAGCAAGATATCGTCATCTTTACCGCCGAAAATGCTGTCGTTGCCAAGGCCGCCGGCAACTGTATCATTGCCTAAATCTCCCCTCAACAAGTCGTCGCCCTCACCACCAACCACAGTGTCATTATCTTTGCCAGCGTAGATGGTATCGTTGCCAGCGTCGCCAGAGATGAAATCGCTGCCTCCATTGCCGAAGATTGAGTCGTTATCTGCACCGCCGTCAATGTTGTCATTGCCGCCCATACCGTAAAGAATATCGTTGCCGACAAGTCCGTTAATCGACTCGTTGATGCCACCGCCCATGATGAAATCGGCATCGTTACCGCCGTTGATAGTTTCTTGGACGGGGTTGGGGGTGATGGTGGCAGAGTCGAGTTGCGGGGCGTTGAGGCTATCGAGCAGGGAACCATCCGAGGCCGGAGTTGGTGTCGGTGCGGGAGTTGGTGTCGGCGGCGGAGTCGGCGCAGGTGTGGGAGTTGGTGCCGGTTCCGGTGTGGGAGTTGGTGCCGGTTCCGGTGTGGGAGTCGGAGTCGGTTCCGGTGTGGGTGTCGGAGTGGGTTCGGGTGTGGGAGTTGGAGTCGGCGCGGGCGTCGGAGTTGGCGTCGGTTCCGGTGTGGGTGTCGGAGTCTCAGTCGGAGTCGGCGCGGGCGTCGGAGTTGGCGCCGGAGTCGGTGCGGGAGTTGGAGTCGGTTCCGGCGTCGGAGTTGGCGCCGGAGTCGGTGTGGGAGTTGGAGTCGGTTCCGGCGTCGGAGTTGGCGCCGGAGTCGGTGTGGGAGTTGGAGTCGGTTCCGGCGTCGGAGTTGGAGTCGGTTCCGGCGTCGGAGTTGGCGCCGGAGTCGGTGTGGGAGTTGGAGTCGGTTCCGGTGTGGGAGTTGGTTCGGGTGTGGGCGTCGGAGTTGGCGCCGGAGTCGGTGTGGGCACTGGGACGACACTACCTCCCAATTCAAAAGAGCCGCTGTCCACGATCGCACCTGGAATGCTGTCGCCATCTTGAGGGCGAGTCAGGCCTCGCTGATCTGTAGCGGGTGCGCCGGTGGCAATCCCTTTATCAATTGCCGGACTTCCTGTCAGCAGGGGCCTGACTAAAGCGCCGTTGATGTTTTGCAAAGGGCCAAGTAAGGGGTCTGCGATCGTCACACTTGCCGTCGCATTGAAATCGCTTCCGTCATTGGGGTTTTTGGCCGGCCACTGAAAATTCCCTCCTTGATCGCTATATTGGGCGGTGACGTGTTGCTGAATGCCCCAAGGGTTTCCTCCGTTAGCCGCTGTATTGTTGGAAAGAATAGTGTTTTTGAGGGTGACATTATTGGCATTGGCGAAGATACCTCCACCAACCCAGCCTGCAGAATTATCGGCGATCGTCGTGTTGAGAATGGTTGTGGGTGCACCAAGAGTCATTGCACCGCCGAGTTTGTTGAAATCACCAGCAGCAAATGCCGTGGAGTTGCCAGAAAACGTACTGTTAGTAATCGTAGTAGGGGCATTTCGCATCCACAGGCCGCCACCTTGATTATTGGCTTTGTTGCCCGCAAAGGTGGTGTTGGTAATGGTCAATCCCTGGTTGGTGCTGTCGCTCAAAACCGTTACCGCACCACCGTTTCCAGCATTTCCACCGTTGGGTAGCGCCAGAATTTCGTTATTTTGGAAGGTGCTGTCTGCAATACTTACGCTATCTTGGGTGCCGGTAAACAGATAAGCTGCTCCGCCTTCGCCTCGCCCTTTGTTGTCTTGGAATACGCTTTTACTGATTTTAATTGTGCCGGAAGGCTCGTCAGTAGAACTGGCGCGGTCTGTGTAAATTGCCCCGCCGAAACCCCTTAAAAAAGAATTGCCGTTGGGATCGTTTGGGGCGAACTGGCCGGAGGTGGTATCGTTGCCGATGAATCGCGAGTTTTCAACTGTTAACTTGCCGTTTAGGCTGTTAATTGCCCCACCATTAATTCCTAAGTTGTTGGTGAAGTCGCTGTTAACAACGGTGAGGTTTTTATTACTTGCAAAAGCAATACCGCCAGCGCCACGTTCATCGTTGGTTGCAGTGGCTTTATTTCCGGTGAATTTACTGTCGGTAACGGTCAGGGTGTTGTTCCAGCCGCTGAAGATTGCACCGCCGCCTTTATCAGCCACGTTGTTGGTAAACTGAACGTTTTCTACGGTCATCGTTACTTCGTCTTGTGTACCGATCGCCCCACCATTATCCACCGTTTTACCGTTGATAATAGCGAGGTTTTTGACTGTAAAATTCGTAGCAGTCGCAACGTTGGCATTGACAAAAAAGGCGCGGGATGCGTTGTTGCCACTGATGGTTAAACCGGGTGCGGCGGCGCCGTCAATGGTGATGTTTTTGCCAACGGGAATATCGAGTTGACCGCTGGTGAGGGTAATGGTTTGGTTGGCTAAACCTGGAGCGAAGGTAATGATATCGCCGGCAACAGCGGTGGCGATCGCAGCCCTTAATGAACCCGGCCCGCTATCGCTATTGTTGGCTACTACGATCGTAGCTAAATCACCTTGGTAACTTGCCATAGCCTCTGGCCCCAAGGCTAAGGGAGATTCAATCTGACCCCTAGCAAATTCTAAATTCCAGTCGCCGTTGCTGCCAGTTATGTTGGTAGAGGCCGCAACGTCAGCTCCGGTTAATTGACTGAATCGATCGACGAAATTAACACCTGTACCGCCTGCTACATCGCAGCCGTACAGCATGATGTCTGCTTCTGGGGCTAGTGAAGTTTGCCACTTTTCCAACTGGCTTTTGTATTGCTCTATGTTATCTGAACCCAGAGCGGTATTGCCTAATTGTAGGCTGCCTGAACTGCCGTGAGAAATAATGTGAACCGAGTCTATCGCCCCCTTAGTAGAGGCGTATTTTTCCATCTCGGATGTGATTTGTTCGATGCCGTTTTTGGTGCGATCGAGTATTACTACCTGCTGTCCGGGCAGCACTCCTGCTGTAATTGACTCGTAATCTTTCACGCCGGCGTCAATGAAGACTAAGGAGCGCACTGGCCGTTCTTCAAAAGCAGATTGTGAGTTAACTTGAGCGAATGTAGAACTCATATTGGAGACTCCATTAAGGGCATTATTAGTAGATACACCCCGGAGTTATCTCATCAGGCTTATTTCATTATATCTTAACACCCAATTGATAGATGATGCCTTTTTTAAAATATTTTTGTTGATTTATTTTGCTCGGCATTTGCATTTTTACTTTTAACTAAAATGGAAATCTGAGCCTCTATCTATGGGAATAGATCGCAATATTAATCGGGAATATTGAAATAAATCTAGGTTCTATTATCCAATTTTTTTTGACCTTATTTTGCTAATAGTAGGCTGAGTTGAGGGATGCGGAAATAGTCGAGGTAATTCACCCCCGAATAACTCCTCTTATATTTAGTAGTTTTTATTTGAGTGTGAGATTTTACGTAGAGGCACAATGCACTAGAGTTTCCCTAGCTGTATTTCATCCAATGGAAAACTGAATTATGTAGATTTTGAACAATTCTATATGCTTTGACTTTGCTAGGTTTGCGGTACACCTAAATACTGATTCCCAGGACGTTTGGTCGCATTTACTAACAGTCAATCGATTTTAGATTTTAGATTTTAGATTTTAGATTAAAGAATTGAAGCATTGACACCACGGATAAATACGTTCGGCAAGTTTCATCGGATACAGGTTTTTTATTTCTGGACGGATCAATCCGGGGGCTTGTATCCTGGATGCTTGCGGTCAAAACGATCTAATATTAAGTGGAACCTATGGCTGGAAATCAATTGGCTTATGGGGTGCTACCGACACTGTGAGGACTGCCATCCTCACTGCAAACGTGATTCAAATTATTCAGCGGGAGTTGATATGATTGCTGATTTAGTCAGATCGAAATCGTTGATTGCGATCGCCCCTGCGTCCATAATTACAATTGCATTCGGGTTCAGTCGCCCTCGGTACGTTCCATACCCTGCATTAAATTACTCTCCTTAATTAGCAAACAGTCGATCGCGCCCACCGCCGTTGCTGAATGTATCACTATCTCGATCGGCATAACACGAACCAAGTCCGCTGTTTTGAGTCAGAGAATTATGCGATTTTGGCAATTGACTTTTGTATGGTTCGAGGTAATCTGAACTGAGGATAACAAAGCCTAATTGCAGTTGGTTCGAGCGACCGTCATAAGTCGAGCCAACTTTGTCAATCTCTCTAAGGATAGAGGCAGATTTTTGAAGTTTCCAGGTAAATTTCTCGATGCAGTCAGATTCCCCAGCCAATATTCTGGAAACAAAATATCCACCTTCATTGATGCTGGACTCCTTGACTACAAAGCTTTTGGATGGGGGATTTGCGTATTCCGAGGCGGGAGTCGTTTCCCTTAAAGAAGTCAACATATTCCGTCCTCCAAAAGTGTGTTTAGCGGTAGATACAGCCTTGGAGTCAGAGCTTCTGAAACTGCCAGCGACCTTATTTATTTCGCTCATTCTTATTTCACCTATCTATCAGTTTGCCCTATTTCTGCCACACTGCCATCCGCGATCGCACGGAATTTATATTCTGCGTGTTTTCCCTTACTTCCGGCAAACGCGAAATTACCGATCGATCCGATATCCTATCCGTGATACCACTTTCACAAAAGAATCCAACTGTAATATCATCTCCGAGCGATTAACCATAATATCCTGGTCGGGGCGGGTTTTTGAGATTGTCAATTATTGGCAGGTATTGTTCGTGAACCCGCCCCTACAACAATCGCGGTCGCACGACCGGACATGATATAAGCCCGTGCTTCAAACCTCGATAGTCTTCAGTCATTCCCATGTAAAATCTAAAATCTAAAAGGGTATGACACTTAGTAGATTGGCCTCGCAACTGCACCCCTCAAGATTCTGTGGAAGATGGCGGTTTTTTCCCTGCATTGCGAATATTAATAATCTTGTTGAGCGCCTCAAACCAAAAAGCAGCCCCCATAGAAATAGCTACGCCGCTCAATATCCACCCAAACAATCTTGCCATCAAAGCCGACCACAATAAATTCCCCTGCTTATCTCGTTCTAAGCTGTTCTGTTCGCTCCATCCAAAAGGCAGAGCTACCTCATCCAAAGCTATATCTACATCCTTTTGAACTTTTCTCAGACTTGGTAAATTATCTAATTTAGTCTTAGCATTATTTACCACCAACTGCTCAGCGTACAAATTAACAGTCGATCGCAACATCGAATCCTTCGACAACCGATTAATAATATGAATGGTATCAGCATTAGCAGCAACCGCGATCGCAGTTCCGAGCAAAATCGCAACCCCTCTAGCATTCCGCTTGTAAACACCAGAAGCACGCTCCATCGATTGGTCAAACCAAATTTCAATTTCTTTCTGAAACCGCTGCAACTGCTCTTGAGTATCTCCGCCACCTTTTTCAGCGCGCTGCGCTAAAATATAAAGGCTGCGTTTCAAAGATTCTGGCATACTGTCCAATGTTTCTTGAATTTGTTGATAAATCGGACTCTCCTCTTTAATCTCCATAATTTCTGCTACCGAATCTTGACTTTTTTTAACAGTATTTAACAGATTGCTGAAACTCGGTTGCAGTTGCCCTAGCAGCGCCACCCGCTCAACTTTACTGTCAAAACGAGCCTTGACAAATGCCATCTGCCTCTGAAAATCTCTACCTGCTAGCTCGGTTTCTGGTAGATAAACCTGAGAATCATTAATATAAAATCCTAGCTTTTCCGACATTCGATCTAAGCTATTGTTCAAACTTGCTAAATTGTTTTGATAATCTTCCACAATTCGATTGAACTCCGCAGTCAGCCACCTAAATTCTTGCTTAATAATCGGTTTAGTAGCATCCGGTAAACTCAGATTTTCTCCAATTTGTTGAATTTGTGCTAATTGTAAATTTTTAAATCTTTCCAATCGGGTTTTAGAGATAGAGCTGAGCAAACTAGAAACCTTTAAAGTCTCCAAAAGGCTAGCAGAAAAACACTCGGCTGGAATATAAGAAGGCCCACTGGATTTATTGCCGAAAACATTTTTAGTACCCGTAACTCCGTGGTAAAAATCCCCCATGCGGTGCGTAACAGAGCGGAATCCCTCTGATACAAGCCCTTTCGCTCCCTGATTCAAATCCTTGATAATCGGATTGGCGTAAATCGAATGAGCTAACTGTCCGACTCGCTTAAGTTGCAGGGGATCTTTCGCGGCTTCGCTGCCTCCAGAAATTAGCACTTCGATCGACTTCTTTAAATGTTGGGCCCGCCACTGCCAAACAGTAGCAATCAGTTCCTGAATTTCCGAAGCTAGCAAGCTTAAAGTCAGGTAGATAAAGACTAAGCCAATGATAATATCTATAATTACAGGCAAATTCATAAAAAAACTCGGTAAGTGGGAAACGAGCGCGACTTCAGTCCTGAGAGGGAAGCGACTCGGCGATTTCAATCGCCTTGAATCTTTCCCCTTTCGGGTTGGAGGGGTATGGTTGCCCCTCCGATGAGGTATGGTTGCCTCAGTCTCCCTTGCGGGGTAATGTTCGCCTCGACCTGGTTATAAAGGCTTGTTAGACCTGCGACACTGTTTCAGTGACTTTAAAACTGTTTAATCGCAGGTGACAGAGCGGAAAACTGGCGTCGCATTCGCCGGTGTCGTGACCTAAATAACGTCTCCTCTTGCGAGGGGTCTGGTCAGCATAGCTTGCTCGATTTCTCTTACAAGCGAGCGTGGCTTTAGCCCGCTCGTTACTGACGGTATTTTCCTAGTCGCAAATAACTGCTGTCTAAGTTTACCTTCAGTTTGGGACGCTCAAAACTCTCTTAACTTATGTCAGAAATCTTTCCATTCCTAAGCCGCAAACCGAAAAATCGCTGGAATGACAGCTTTACAGATAAAGTGTGGATGCTGGCTTTTCTGTTGGCTGCAGTGCTGATTTTCGGGCTGAATCTGGGCGGCGTGGCTTTGCGGGATTGGGATGAAGGCATTGCAGCGCAGGTAAGTCGCGAAATTTGGCGCGGCAACTTAAATTGGCTGTATCCGACGATCGACTCTATGCCTTATTTCAACAAACCGCCGCTGGTACACTGGCTAATTGGGCTCTGTTTTGCCGTCGGCGGTGTCAGCGAATTGACGGCGAGGTTGGTACCGGCGATGCTGACGGCGGCTTCAGTGCCCTTGCTTTACGCCATTGGCAGGGAGTTGTTTCCTAGACGCTCGATCGCCATTTTTTCTGCCCTCGTGTATCTGACGCTGTTACCGGTGGTGCGGCATGGACGTTTGGCGATGTTGGATGGGGCGGTTTTGTGTTTTTTGCTGGGGGCGATGTGGTGTTTGCTACGATCGCGCCGCGACTTGCGCTACGCTTTGGGCGCGGGGATTGGGTTCGGACTCATTTGCCTCACTAAGGGCGTCATGTTGGGGCTGCTGCTGGGTGCTGTTGGCTGTATTTTTTTGGTTTGGGATACCCCGCGACTCCTCACTTCTGGGTATCTTTGGGGCGGATTGGCGATCGGAACATTGCCAGTAGCTGCTTGGTATTTTGCCCAATGGCTGCACTACGGCCAATATTTCATCCACACTAATTTAATTAACGAATCTTTCCGGCGCATTTCGGAACCTGTAAGCAGTCACAGAGGCCCGCCTTGGTATTATCTTTTAGAAATTTTAAAATTAGCTTGGCCGTGGCAGTTATTTTGGCTACAAGGGCTGCGCCTGAGTTGGGAAAATCGCAATTTTGCCGGGCCAAAATTAGTATTGGTTTGGACAGGAGTATATCTGCTGGCTATTTCTGTGATGACTACTAAATTGCCGTGGTATGTTTTGCCAATTTATCCAGCTTTTGCTCTTGCTGTTGGCAGTTATCTCGCTGAAGTTTGGGAGCAACTGTGGCTGCCGCCAGAACCCGTCAAAGAGGAAGCAGAAGAACGTTTTGATGCTATTTCTTTGCTGCCTCATCCCGCGATTTTGGCAGTGCTGGCTATAGTTGCTGTCGTCGGTTGCGTGTACTTCAGTGGCTGGGTATGGATCGGGGGACAAATTGCGCCTCCAGAGCGAGATTTGCAGTTAATGCTGATGTTTGTAGCTTTGACAATGACAATGGCGGCCGTGTTGCTGCACCGCAAAGACCGACAGTTTATATTAGTTTTAATTTGGGGAACTTACCTGACGCTGTTGGTATTGGTGGCTTCAGATAACTGGGTTTGGGAATTGGCGGAGGATTATCCGGTTAAGCCGATCGCCGAAATTGTCCGCACAGGAACTCCGGCCGATCAACAAGTGTTTACTTCTCACCGCTTGGGCCGTCCATCGCTGAATTTTTACAGTCAACGCCAAGTTATTGTCGCCGACGCGCCGACGCTGAAACAGAAATGGCAAACTCTTCCTCAACCTTATTTTCTGTTAGAAAAACCTGTTTTAAAACATTTAGGTTTGCAGAATGCTAAGATTGTCAAAACAGCGGACGATTGGGTTGTGGTAACTCGAAAGTAAGTTAGGGACATCCAATCAGCGTCTGTATGGGACGGTGGTGCATGGCCCAGCTCCTCTACCGCTCAAGATTGTCCAGGTTTCAGTGATCGATAACAGCATTTTGATCTCAGCTTGGACGGAAACTGATCCTCGTACTAGAAAGAAACCCTGGTGGGTCTAAGGATGAAGTGATATGGAACCGATTCGTATTTTTTACTTTTCCGATGTTCTCTGCGTTTGGGCTTATATTGCTCAGATTCGTTTGGATGAGTTGAAAACAACCTTTGAAGACAAGATTGCGATCGCAAAGCACTTTGTCCCCGTCTTTGGTGTTGCTCGTGAAAAACTGGAGAACCGATGGCGAGATCGCGGTGGTTTGCAAGGATACAGCAATCATGTCCAGGAGGTTGCGAAAAAGTTCGATCACATCAGCGTTCATCCTGATATTTGGACTAAGGCAACACCATTTTCATCGACATCCTGTCATTTGTTTCTCCATGCGATTCAACTACTAGAAACGAAAGATTTAGTAGAGCGAAATCAACAGGTATTTGAAAAAGCAACCTGGGCATTTCGGGAGGCGTTTTTTACCCAACTCGCAGATGTTTCTGACCGCAAGGTACAATTTGGAATTGCGGAGGAGTTAAGACTGCCGATCGCTGCTATCGAAGCTCAGATCGATAGTGGTGAGGCTTATGCCAAGCTATCCCAGGATTTTGAATTAGTCAAAGAGCATACGGTTACAGTCAGCCCCACCCTGATTTTTAATGAAGGACGGCAGAGACTCAACGGTAATGTGGGCTACCGGGTGATCGAAGCTAATATTCGGGAGTTACTGCACAATCCTCCGGGAGAACAATCATGGTGTTAGGAATCTTGCATTAATTGAAAGATGCGATCGCAATCAAAATGCACCCATGAAAAGTGAACGACTAAGGATTTATATAGCAGGCAAAACAATGAGATCGAAGCTATACGGTTTGGTTGTGTGTTTAACAGCTTTGAGCCTATTCACAGGCTGCTCTCTCAATTTGGGTGGGCTTAGAGGCTCTGGAATAGTTAAGACCGAATCTAGAGAAGTAGGTCGATTCTCATCCATTTCTAGTAAATCCGTAGGTAAAGTCACGATACAGCAGACAGGAAAAGAGTCCCTAACGATCACCGCTGACGACAACATTCTGCCGTTGCTAGAAAGTCGTGTAACTGACAATGTTCTGTATCTCACTATCACGAAAGATACCAATATGAATCCCACCAAGCCCATTGAATTCGTTGTGGAGGTAAAGAGCCTAGAGAGCTTGAATATAGATGGTGTCGGTAGTGTTGAGGTAAAGGATATCCAAGGTAAACAGTTGTCGATTTCCCTTCATGGGGTGGGTAGCATGACAATCGCCGGAAGTGTCGATGTGCTGGAACTCAATTTTTCCGGGGTTGGAAGTTTCCAAGGTGAGAATTTCAAGACTAAACAGGCTACGGTTCGCAATAGCGGCGTGGGCAGTGCTGTGGTTAATGTCAGTCAGCAGTTAGATGCGACTGTATCCGGCGTGGGTTCAATAGAGTATATTGGCTCTCCTCAAGTTCGCGAATCTGGGCGGGGCGTGGGGTCAGTTAAGAAACGGTAGCGATCGCTTGGATTCAGTAGAGAGAGAATTGAATTAGAGAATAAAAAAAAGGAGTTATGCCATGAATACGATCAAGATTGAAATTTTGGGTTCAGGCTGCAAAAAATGCCAACAGCTAGAGGCAAATGCCAAACAAGCTGTAACTAATCTCAATTTAAATGCTGAAATTCTGCACATTACCGACCCCATCGAAATCGCTAAACGAGGTGTGATGTCTACTCCCGCCATGACAATCAATGGCAAAGTCGTCAGCAAAGGTCAAGTGCTCAGTCCAGAACAAATTCAGCCCTTATTGCAGCGTTAAAGAGGCAAAGTTATGTTCGATCCATTTTATCCTTTTGATTGGTTGGCAACCCAGATTGTCACCCAAATCTTCGGCTTGTCGATTTCATCGCATTTAGGATCGAGTCTGCATTTCTTTCTTTACGATGTGCCAAAAGTCTTAACATTACTAATTGTAATTAGCTTCATTGTTGGGACATTTCAAAGCTTTTTAGAACCAGAGCGTGTTCGCTCTTTGCTAGAAGGAAAGCGCACTTTTGCGGGAAATATCTTGGCGGCAATGGTAGGAATCGTCACACCATTCTGTTCTTGCTCTGCGGTTCCTTTGTTCATCGGATTCTTAGAAGCAGGTGTGCCTTTAGGTGTGACCTTTTCTTATCTGATGGCAGCGCCAATGGTAAATGAAGTTGCTGTTATCCTGCTGTGGGGATTGTTTGGACTAAAGGTGACACTGATCTATATCGGTTTTGGTGTGGGTTTGGCGATCGCCTCTGGATATATCATCGGATTACTAAAATTAGAAAAATGGGTGGAACCCTTTGTTTGGGAACTGCAAAAATCTCATCAAGAAATACCTCTAGGTGATGAGGACAATCTAGAACCAGTGATGCTAACTTGGGGGCAAAGATTTGAGCAAGGATGGTTCCAATCGAGCGAAATTGTGCGATCGGTGTGGCTCTATGTCGTGGGTGGTATTGCGATCGGGGCGGGGATTCATGGTTATGTGCCAACAGATTTTATCACTCAATATGCAGGTGCAAATAATCCTTTTGCAGTGCCGATCGCGGTAATTTTGGGCGTGCCACTCTATGCAAACATTGCGGGTGTAATGCCGATTACCGAAGCTTTAGTCAATAAAGGAATGCCAATGGGTACAGTTTTGGCCTTCACAATGGCTGTGACAGCATTATCGCTTCCTGAAATGGTGATTCTCAAAAAAGTTTTGAAACCTCAACTCTTAGCCGTGTTTATTGGGTTAATGACTGTTGGAATTATTAGTATCGGCTATATATTTAATGCCCTAATCAATTGATTGACATGGTGCTGAAATATCTGGCTGACAGAGTGAACCCTTAACAATCCATTTCAGGAGAAATCTATGAGCTTTAAGAAACCAATTCAGACTATATTACTGGGATTTGCACTATGTTTTTTCCTCTTGGTTGGTATTGGGCAAAACCCGATCCTCGCAGCAAATCTCATAGAAACTGAACCAATCTTTCAAGAAAAAATGCAAACAATGTCTGAAAAAACCGTGAATCTGGAATCGGGAGTCGATCGCTTCCTCACGTCGATTCCAGCAGGCTATTACACGATCGCCAATGTCGAAGGGTTAAAAAACCTATTAAAGAACCCTCAAACCCTGTTGGTGGATGTGCGAGAACCCTCTGAGTATCGATCGGGACATATCGCTAATGCGATCGATATTCCACTCCGAACACTAGCGCACAATCTGGATCGAATTCCGCGCGATCGCCCCGTAGTTTTGTACTGTTCAACGGGCTATCGATCGGCAATGGGAGTAATGACATTGCACCTATTGGGCTATGAAAATGTCCAGGGATTTCCGCCAAGTTTTGCAGGCTGGAAAAACGCAGGAGAGGCGATCGCCTCTAGCTAATGCACCAAAACAATTAGGGTAATTGCTCAACCCCCCCTACGGACAAAAATAAAATCTCTGAAACCCTTTGTAGGCGAGTATTGCAAAGTTTGAACACAATTATTTCATTTTTCCGTTTTGAGCGCTGAAACCCTCATTCTCTCGTTGATTTTATTGAAGAAGAAGCTTTTTGCTTAAAATTCACAATCTGAAACTGTCTCTAGGAGGCAGTTTCAGGGGAGGGGGGTAGTTGAGCAATTACCAATTAGGATGAAAATCCAAAAATTTTGACTCTGGAATTGCAAGACATTTTAACTTTTTGAGGACTTTTGTGATGAACTTTATCTACTTTAACTACCCTAAAATTCGCCCGATGCGCTGGCTGCTGGCTGCTTGGATCTGCGTTTTACTGATTGTCTGTATTCCCTTACCTGCTTTTGCTGCTGTGACGGAAATCGAAGAATATCCAGGGCAGATGCTGTATCAATCCCGGCAAAAACTGCAAGATCAGAACGGAAATTCTTGGCAGGCGATCGCCTTCAAACGCATCCATCCTGAAGGTAGTTCTACTGTCTCTCTGCGCGTCGTGGGCTTTCCTGGTGCGGTGGAATTCGATCGCACTCAACCGCTGATTCTGACAACATCTATGGGCGAAACTCTAACCGCCAAGGATATTTCTAGCGAAATTTCTAAGGGCACACCAACCCCAGCGAATGTCGCAGAATATGACATTAAGTCTGTCCTACCGCAGTTGCAGGCTGAAATTCCCCTTCACCTAACTTTACCAGTGGTAACTGGTTCAGCGATCGAGTTACAAATCCCATCGACGGCGATTCAAGAGTGGCAAACAATTTCTGCTCATTGACTAACTCCAAAAAATCAAACCGATGAATCCCCAACTCTCCACATTTTGGAGCTTACCCACAGATCGAGTGCTTCAACAGACGCACTCGATCTGTGGATTTAACCCGTCAAGATGCGAAACAACGCTTGATCGAGTACGGCGCGAATAGCCTCAAACAAACACACAAATCGAGCGCATTAATGCTGTTGATTAATGGACTAAGCTGTTGTGCCTTTAAATAGGGTATAATAAAAAATTAGTTTAGTCAATTTATACAAAAATGCCAGCTAAAAACC
>NZ_JAUBUC010000210.1:0-1659 GCF_036705285.1 Microcoleus sp. B4-C1
AATACCTCTCGGATGTCTATGATCGGGAACTGCAATAAGAGCTTCAATTAAATTCATTGCTGATTCATTCCATAATTATAGTCTACCCGGACGGGGCAGACTTGATTACCTCTTCTATCATACATTCCCCTCCCGACAATTAATCCACCCTGCTTAAGAAGGGGGGCTAGGGGGGATCGAGTTTCGGCCTAAAACCCACTGTCTCTCTGCTTGATCCGAAAGTCTAGATCCCTTTAAATCCCCCTTAAGAAGGGGGACTTTGAGTTGATTCTCTTGTCCCCCCCTTATTAAGGGGGGCTAGGGGGATCGAGTTTCGGCCTAAAACCCACTGTCTCTCTGCTTGATCCGAAAGTCTAGATCCCCCTAAATCCCCCTTAAGAAGGGGGACTTTGAGTTGATTCTCTTGTCCCCCCCTTATTAAGGGGGGCTAGGGGGGATCAGAATCTCCGCCTAAAAACGAGTAACTCCTATTCAATTAAATCGAAACTTTGTCAGCCAAAGTGACAATCTACCATGCAACTCAAATCAGCGGTGCAATGGATACCTCATCCCGACGGTCATTGGATACTTCGCAATCCCGAAGACATTACCTGTATTCAAGTTGACGACTTTGACAAACAGGTAATTGTGCAATTAAGCCAACAGCCAATAACTAATATTCTCGCTGAATACAACCTCGATTTAGAAGACGTGCAAAATCTCTTGAAAGACTTAGCACAAGCAGGAATGCTAGAAGGAACCAAGCCGCCGAAAGCCAAATTTAACCTGCTATCCTTCACAATTCCCCTAGTCAATCCCGATGTTTGGCTGTCGCGGCACATCGACAAAATCCGCTGGATTTGGACGTGGGAATTTGGCTTTATTCTGTGCGCTTTCATCTCTTCCTCTGTAGCAGTGTGGTTGGCTTCCACAGCAGAAGTTGCCGCCTCACATCAGCAGTTGTGGATAGCAGGACAAAATGAGACTATTTTCACATTTGTTTTGCTGACAATGCTAGTAATAGCTTTGCACGAACTCGGCCACGCTTTCACGCTAAAACACTACGGCGGTATTGTTAAAGAAATTGGATTATTGTTTATGTGTTTCATCCCCGAATGTTACACAGATACAACCGATCAATACAGTTTAGTCCGGCGGAAACAGCGAGTTTTAGTAGTAGCCGCAGGAGTATTTATCCAAGTAACAATTTGGGCATTGGCTGTTTGGATGTGGCTGTTTTCTCTGTCAAATCCGGTTTGGCATCAAATTAGTTATTTGTTGATGGTAGCCGCCTTGCTGACAGTTGCAATTAATTTGAATCCCTTGAATAGATTTGACGGTTATTATTTGTTAGTAGCGGGAACAGGCATTAACAATCTGCGACAAAGGTCGTTTGATTTTTATGTGGATTTGTTGCGGAGGGAGGAGATTGAGGAAGCAGCAGAAACGCAATGGGTTTTGGCAGCTTACGCGCCTTTGAGTGTACTTTATACTGTTTGGGTTTTGAGTTATTTAGCATCCTTGCTGGGTAATTTGGTTTTGCGGGTTTGGAGTTTTTAACCGCAGATTAATCACAGGCGGGACGCCCGTGCCACGATTAACCGGCTCTCCTGAGTTTATGGTGTAAAATGTACCTACTAATACATTTACCGTTATGAGCTTCCATCTAGACTATCTATT
>NZ_JAUBUC010000211.1:0-1654 GCF_036705285.1 Microcoleus sp. B4-C1
GCTGCCCACATTTGGGAGATGGTGTTTGTGACGAAGGCTGCTGCTATTGATGTGCCTTGTTTTGTTTCGGTTGTTGACTGTTCTGCGGTTTTTTGAGTGTTTGTTGGTGCTAGGATATCTAAACCGCCTCCGTAGCTGGAATAGGCGCTGCGGTTGTTGTTTTCGGATGCGCCGACGGTGATGATGTTGTCGAATTCTGTGGAGGCTTGTCCGAGTGCGGATGCGAGATCCCCTTCATTACCGGCTGCTGCTACAATCAGTATGTTGTTGTCAAGGGCGTATTGTCGATCGCCCACCATTTAGAAATAGACGAGATCCCCTAATCTAAAAAAGTACGAGATCCCCTAATCTAGAAAAGTGCGAGATCCCGCAATCTAAAAAAGTACGATCGCCGATAATTGAGAAAAGTACGATCGCCCACCCGGTCGATCGCGCGGTGGATAAACAAGGACGAGATCCCGTTAATTCGATCGCCCGCAGAATCAATGGCCGATCGCCGGAAACAGAAAAATTACCTAAAAACAGGCGATCGACTCAAAGGAAGTTGTGCCCGGTGTGCGAGCGCCCGAGTCAGCTCAAACTATCAACAATGATTTGAGCGCACAAAATGACTAGCCCGCCCCGGTCGATCAATTCAAAGGAAGTTGTGCGCGAGGGGGAGATGCAAATTTAAAGTTAATCCGTGTCGTAATCAAGATCCTCCCACTCACCCCATTCATCCTTACACCATCCCAAACTACGCCAACACCCATGACTATCGGATTGTTTTTCAAAAACAAATTCAAGGAGGCTCTCACCTGTTTTTAAGCATAAACGCTTTTTGCTACTCATGTCGAACAAAAATAGAGTAAGACTAACGTGAAAAATATCTTCCCCACTTTCATTTCCTACCATACCCCCGCCAATAACAGCCGACCATGCTGTATGATACAAAGGAGCATTTTCTTGTTCTTCACTCCATATCCATCGATTAAATGATGGGGAATGTGGATATTTGATATTTAAGTTGATTTCAGGAGCGCGGTCAAAACTCTGTCCCATAAAAACCTGAAAATCATCAAGGATTACATTAATAATTTCCTGCCAGATTTCTTGGGTATATGCTTCTAGATTTTTCCCTGCATTCCAAAGCTGTTGTTCGAGAATTGGGTTCATATTTTGACCTCCAAGATACTCACTTACTGATTTTTTAAAAAATCAATATCCTTGAAAGTCACAGCCACTTTCCAGCAGAGCGAACAATTCTGCAGATGAAATAATACGTCGATCGTAGCCCGATAAGTTATCAACTACACATGGCCATTGTTTCGCCAATGAAGCAGCCAATTCATAAGCCAAGAGCTTATTACCTGGTCTTCTAGACATTTCTAATAAGATAACTGTGTGTGGTTCACCACCTAATTTTTGTTTGATTATTTCAAATTCATTTGGTTCCCCCTCTAATTCTGCAATTCTATTGTTAATAGCAACCCAAATGTATAAATCTCCTCTTCCCAGATATCCAAAAAATGGGTCGTTTGGCTTTTCAACAATTTCTACCCCTACTGTCTGGATGAAACCTATCAACTCATCACTCATCGGGTGCATCTCACTTTGGCAAATACATCAAATTGAAAGTTGACCGTTGAGATAAGCACAGCGAAGAGAAAGGATA
>NZ_JAUBUC010000135.1:0-13221 GCF_036705285.1 Microcoleus sp. B4-C1
TCATTGTTAACCTCCTGACTACATATTATCATTCTTGCTTACTACTGCTTATAAACTTAATGAAGTTTTATAATACCTCAAGCCCCTTTTTTCTCAACGCCGAGGAGGTGGTGCTATGTAAAAGGTCGATCGACCTCACAGCCTGACTCAAAATTGTATCAAATGTCAACACCATGATTTAGCTGTGCTTGTTAGTTGTCGTTCGATGAGGGCTCACGACTTGGTAAGTCATCGGGAATTTTGGTTACATCTAATCCTAAAAGCTCAAACATAGTTTTTAGAGAAACCTGGTACAGGTTAGCCAGTGCAGCTACGTTTTCAACAGTTGGCATGGACTTTCCTGATTCCCAGTCAGCTTGCATCCGCTCAGAAACGCCGATATGTTGTTTGACTTGAGGGCGGGTTAGCCCAGCTTGTTCTCTGAGAAGCCTTAATGGAGACTTGTCCTTTTCTTGCGAATTTTCTGCCACAACACATGAAGATTGTTTCACGAGTTCTAGCTTCTTGAACTCCCCCGAAAGATGAAGTACACTTAATGCTTGTAGGTCATCGGGAATTTTGGCTACGTCTAATCCCATACATCTAGCAAGTGTTTTTAGAGGTACGCCTAGCTCGCGCGCCAGAGCAATTACGCGATCGAAGCGAGGAATGGATTCTCCTCGTTCCCAATCGCCAATAATGCGAATTCCTACCCCCATTCGACGACTAAGTTCAGGTTGGGTCAAATTTGCACTTTCTCTAAGGTTTTTCAAGGTTATGGTTTCTTGATCTTTAGCTTCCATCAATTGTAGCAGTTAATTGCTAGCAAAATAGTGCTTGACAAAAATGGAATCTGGCACTATTCTGCTAGTAGATAGGCAAAACAAAGGCAACCGGGCGAGCCTCCAAGGTCAAAATGCAGGTTTGAAGAACTGCCTTATTTGTAGCGTCTATCAATTGTGCCTGCATACCCAATCGTATTTTCGGGGCAAGGGCGCATACCTCAAGCCCCTTTTTTCTCAACGCCGAGGAGGTGATGCCATGTAAAAGGTCGATCGACCTCACAGGACAGCCCAACTCAAAATTGTATCAGCAGTAATAATTTTTTAACTGTTGGTTTAATTTAATTGCTAATTCGGCCCAAAGCTCTCTGGAAGTTCATCTATTTTTTCTATTTTTAGTTCTCGGCAAATAGCTTTCAACTGAAAGAGAGAAAATTTTGGTTCTGTGGCTCCAGATATCCATCTATGATACGTGGCCCGGGGAATCCCGCATCTAAAAGCAAACTCATCTTGTGATAAGTCTGTTTTGTTGATTCTTAGGGCTTCCAATGGTGAATTGCCCTCCTGTCTTCGTTCTTTTCTTGATGACATTGTAACATAAATCTCAAATTGAGATGTCATACTTGACAAATTTAAATCGACATCTCATAATGAGACACAAGTGACAGAACAAAAGCTGGTCGGTCAGGCCGAACAGCCAAAACCTGCAGTTTTGAATAACCGTCTTGAGGTGATGCCATGTAAAAGGTCGATCGACCTCACAAGACAGTCCAACTCAAAATTGTATCAAAGATCCAGGCCAAAACTTCTCCTTTGCGATCGCACAACTTCCGTGCTATCGTGCCCTTTCTCGAACCATTCCAGATCATGTCCACATCAATTGACAACTTCTACCTAGGCGATGTCGCCTCCAACTTTCACTTTGCAGGCCCGCTGCTAGACTTTGAAGAAGAAATCCAGAATCAATCTCCCTTTCACGATTTAGATTACCTCACAGGCGAAATTAAAAGGGGATTCCTAGACTACGTGCGTCAAGGAATCATGCTGGACGCCATCCGAAAGCTGCGATTGTACAAAGACAAGTTCAAAACTTTTAAAAGTTACTGCGAACAAGCATTAGGTCGGCAGTATTTTTACTGCACACAAATTATCAAAGCTGCGAGTATTTGCCTGCGCTTAATTAAAGCAGGATTTGAGATTTTGCCTAGCTGCGTTGCTCAAGTTGTCCCTTTGTTCAAACACGCAATCACCGACCAATATGGCGACAGTCCTTTACAGGAAAAGTGGCAAGAAGTTGTCGATGTCATACCCAAAGAAAGGATTACGGCAGTAACTATTGCTGAAACCGTTGACAACAATCCCAACCTGCGGCTCAAACAAATTCGGATTAAAACCGACACCTACGCCATTTTAACGAAAAAAGCAGCCGCAGCCGGACTGTCAATTTCGGAATTTTTGGCCAGGTTGGTTGACGAATACAATCCCAGAAATTCAGACCAGCCAGCGGAACATACTCCCGAACAAGAGGAGATTTTAGACCAATTAGACGCGGAGTTTAAGAAGCCGACCACGGAACCGACTTCAACTTCTGCCCCAAGAAAAGTTAAGTCTAAAGGTTTTGGAGTCAAAGTTGAGCCTAAAGGTGGTAAAAGGGAAGTGAAGGCGAAAACTTCGGAAAGGGAAGTTAAGGCGAAAACTTCGGAAGGTGAAGTTAAGTTCAAAAATCGGCAAACTGAAATCAAAGCCGAGAAACAGTCGAATTCATTTAATGAGAAAAATCATGAAGTCATCTGCCCAAAATCCTATCATGCGTCAACTGAAATTAATGGAGGCTCAACTGAACGAAATTCAGTGCCACCTTATTAAAGCCAGTGTGTTGAATTGGTGGCAAATAGTTTTGCCTGACGGTCAGAAAATTGCGATCGAGCACGCGGGCGGCGGACACTGGGTTTTTCGGGCGAACGGGCTTGAGAAATCTCATCCAGAAGTGCGGCTAGCGGTGTTAAGGGCGATCGCCCAAGGCTGTCGCCGATAAGTTACGGGTAAGGACACGGCATCACAGCCGTGTCCCGGAAGGGGCTGGTGGGCGATCGGATTTGAGATGATGTGGGGATGTAGGGGGCGATCGACATCAGTTAGGCTTGGTGTCTGAGTCCAAGATTTAGGCGATAGAGTAATGCTTCTAAATTCGTAAGTGTTCGCTGTTTTATGTTTTAACGCTTCGGTAATCGAGTTATTTCTCTATGGTGGCGGGAGTTGTCGCAGCAATCCCTTTTTTTAGCTGGATTGTAGCAAGTCAGGGCTGTCAGTTGCACTGAGTCAGGGGCTGGGTGCGATCGCGAGGAGTGTAGCAACAGTTTCAGGCTGCGATCGTACTCATGCGCGTCCAATTTATGGTATGGTTAGTTAATAGCCATCGAACGAAGACGAGGATTTGATGGGAGAAGCTATCCGCCGAAAAAAGCTTGACCATAATTACGGTAACATCCTTAATATGGGATGTTTTATCCCTGCTTCTACTTCCAGCGATACTCATGCTGTCTCCGCGAGGAATTGCACGAAATGGAAGCGTAGAACGCCGACTTATGTCGGCTCATGCAAGCATTATTGACGCATGGAAAATCCTTGGTTATTGCCAAGATATTTTATCTAAGCTTAAGTATTTTAATCTGAAAAGCTTTGATTGCGTGACCAAAACCCCTAAAAATTATGGGCTTTTGCTTAGTGGAGAGCTGCTTATAGCAAAGGTTAAGGCGAATTAAGCACTGGTTCGATCGCGTTCAATTTATTGGCGGAGGAAATCATGACAGAAATCAGGAAAAATCCCGGAACGATCGCTTATTTCGATGTTTACAACGTACACAAACAAGAACCCAACGTTTGGAGTCGCGGGGAATGGAAAGGACAAACTGTGCAGGTTCGGGTTGTGATGCGAGAGAAACCCGCTGCTGGCAAACAAGCTGCACGACAGGAATTAGCGATCGATATGCGCTACCCCGACAGCACAAAAAATATCGGTTTTTTCCCCTTGGGCTGGGTAGCAGAAAAGGATAGAGGAAAAGTGGCTATCGGCGAAACTCGAACAATGCGAATCTATTCTCATCCGGGTGGAATGCTGTTTAATGAAGCCGGGAACACAACAACAAAAAGAGCCTGCCTCTTTAATGAGTCGATGACTCAGGATCAGATTGATTTCCTTTTAGGAAGAATGCCGGCGGGACTTTACGGTCCTGAAGATTTCGGATTGCCACCAAATTAAGTTTTGGTGAATAATTTAATCATTTTAAAAGCGCCGTAGAGTTGTACCCAAAACTCGGATTATTGGATTGGCGCTTCCAGAGTCTCTAATCCAGCTATTCCGCTAAGGACACGGCGCGGTGCCGTCTTCCGAAAGATGCTGGTGGGCGGGCACTACTACCACGTCTTGTGAAATAGTCAAACCAAAAGCTTTATGCACTTTGTCTAAAGTCAAATCACTGTAAGCCATTTGATTTTTTCCCTTATTTTACAGAATGGCTGACCTTGACTTATTCTGTCACCGTTCCTGTGGAACTGAGCCAAAGATCAGCGGAAAACAGAACTCTTAGTGAGCTCGAAAACCTATAACCCTTGATTTATAAATGATTTAAATTCATGGACACAACTGGACTCGAACCAGTGACCCCTACGATGTCAACGTAGTGCTCTAACCAACTGAGCTATGCGTCCTCACGAATTCCTAATGTAGCAGAACATTCGATCGCCTGTCAAGCATAAATATGAAATTTTTTAAGCAGGCACTCTTGACATCGCCCCTAATGCCCAATCCCCCGCCAAATCTTCACAGTTCGATCGCCCGCACCGCTAGCCAAACTCCCCCCATCAGCACTAAACGCCACCGACAAAACCTCCTCCCCGTGGCCCGTCAGAATTTCCAGCAAACCCCCCGTACCCGCATCCCACAAATAAATCGTCCCATCCCGACTCCCCGTCGCCAAAACCCGACCATCGGGACTCAACGCCACACACAAAACATCCCCAGAATTGTCCCTCATACTCCGCAACAGCGTCCCTCGCCCCTGTGCATCCACCCGCCACAGCTTCGCAGTACCGTCCCGACTCCCCGTCCCCAAAATCAATCCTTCTCCTACTCCCCCCCTTACCAAGGGGGGGCTGGGGGGGGTCTGACCGGCAGGGGACACAGAGGAAGTCAATCCCTCTCCTACTCCCCCCCTTACCAAGGGGGGGCTGGGGGGGGTCGCAAAAACGATCGCCCGCACCCAATCCCCGTGCTCCGCCAGAGTACAAATCGATCGACCCTTTTGCCAATCCCACAACTGCACAGTCTTGTCCCGGCTGCCGCTAGCCAAAAACTCCCCGCCAGAACTAAAAGCCACCGCCTCCACCCCGCCAGCGTGACCAGTCAAAGCCGACATCCGCCTTCCCTTATTCAAATTCCACAACTGCACAGTTTTGTCCCGACTGCCGCTAGCCAAAACCTGACCATCCCGACTAAACGCCACAGCAGAAACCCTGTCAGAATGACCAGCCAAAGCGTACCACCACTTACCCTTATTCAAATCCCAAATATGAATCATTTTGTCCCGGCCGCCACTAGCCAAAGTCGCGCCATCAGGACTAAACGCCACACAAGTCACCCAGTCAGAATGACCCGTGAGAGTGTACCACCGCCTACCAGTCTCCAACTTCCACATCTCAATCGTCTTGTCCTCACTGCCGCTAGCTAAAGTCGCGCCATCAGGACTGAAAGCTACCGACGTAACAGCACTAGAATGCCCTACCAGAGTATGAACACACCTCCAAGTAGGCGCGCGTGCGGGCACAACCCGCTGCATCGGCGGCACAGGTAAAATGGTGCCTGCAACCGTTGGCGGCACTGCATTCTGCACCACAGCCGTCCTCTGCGGCACGGAAATTTTAGGCGCTGGTAGGGGCGATGCCCCCGTGCCCGCCCCCGCCGACTGCGGAGGCTGCAAATCTTTCAATACCTCAGCTACAGATTTGTAGCGCCGACTGAGACTCGATTCGATCATTTTGTCGAGGATGCGACTTAATTTCGGATCAATTGGAACCTTCAAAAAGTCTCGCCAAACCCAAGCATCTTGATTGATATCGAACAAATCAAAAGGAGATATTTGAGTCAGCAAATAAATGCAAGTTACTCCCAAACTGTACAAATCGCTGGCATAAACCGCTTGACCTCTAATTTGTTCCGGCGCCACGAATTCGGGAGAACCGATGACTGTACCGGTTTCTCTCAAACCCTCCACAAGTTTTGCAGCGCCAAAATCAACTAAAACTAATTCCCCAGTTAATGTTGGGTAAGTATAAATGATGGAAGTTTGAGAAAGGCGGCGGCGGATAATATTGGGGGGTTTAATATCTCGGTGAATTACACTGCGATCGTGCACGAACTGCAATACTGGCAATAAATCCTTCAGCAGACTGAGAATTTTACTTTCGCTGAAAGGCCCAGTCCGCGCCAACTCTTCCTGTAAATTCTGACCTTCTATAAATTCCTGTACCAAATACTGATAGCGTTCCTGCTGAAAGTGCGCCAGCAGTTCGGGAATTTGCGGGTGTTTCCCCAATTCGTCCAGCCGCACCGCTTCTCGGTTGAATAATTCTGCTGCTTTCTCGCTGCTGCTGGTACCTTGAGATAGAGGGAAAAACTGTTTAATTGCACAACGGGGCTTTGAGGGTTTGTCTTGGTCTATTGCTAAAAAAGTGCGACCAAAACCGCCGCGCCCCAGGGGTTTGATGGCGCGGTAACGCTCTCTCAGCAACAGTTTGGAGCCGCAATTCAGGCAGAATTGGGTACGATCGGCATTTTGCGGGTTTTGACAGGCGGGGTTTAGGCAATAACTCATAACTAAACCGAGAAGGAATCAGCAGCACATCTCTATGATACTGACGCCCAAGCGCGATCGACTCTCGCGTTACAATTAAAAACCAAAGGACTTTAGTCCTCAGAATTTAAGATGTGGCTTTTACTTTCAGAGCATACTCTTTAAACCTTTCCAAGTCAGCCTGAATTGTCGATTCAACCACGCGGCCCAGAAATAGGTTATCCATCAATTTTCCCAGCCAGCCGGGAATTCCGTAAGCCACTGTCAGCTTGACGATACTGCTGTCTTTGCGATCGTAAAATCTTACGGCACCTCGATTTGGTAAGCCGTCTACCGATTCCCACTGAATTATCTGATTCGGCACTAATTTGAGAATCCGAGAAAGCCAGCTAAATTCTAACCCGCCAGTTGCGAGTTTCCAGCGAGACAACTCTGGATCTTCTTCGAGAACATGAACAGATTCTATCCACTTCATCCAGCGCGGCATTTGCTCTAAATCTGACCAGAGTTGCCACGCTAATTCGATGGGAATTGCCACTTCTACTTGGACACTGTGTTCTAACCAATCAGTCATGGGATTTTAGATTTTAGATTTTAGATTTTAGATTGAAGAATTGTTTCTTTTTTTCTTGTTACCAGGCTCTGCCTGGTAACGCAGATCCAGAGGCTCCGCCTCACTTTTCCTCTCGAATACTGGAGGCAGAGCCTCCTGATCGCCCTTCCCAGGCTCTGCCTGGGAACGAGAGAAAACGATAGAAGACTAAGGACTAATGACTGTAAGCTTCGAGAATTGCCTTAGCGGCTTGATGGCCTGAAAGTGTCGCTCCTTCCATACTATCAATGTAGTCTTGCTGAGTGTAACTTCCTGCTAGAAAGAAATTGGCGATCGGTGTTTTTTGAGCAGGGCGGAAAACATCCATTCCCGGTGCTTCCCGATACAAAGATTGAGCGAGCTTCACTACACTGTACCAAGTCATGTTTAATTCCCGCGCTGAGGGAAATAAATCCTGAACTTGCTTAAGTACGTGTTGGGCGATCGCCTCATTGCTTTGTTTAATAAACGGATCTCCCGGAGTCAACACCAACTGCAACAGAGAACCTTGTCCTTCCTTATAATAATCCTTGGGACTTGTTAGCGCCAAATCAGCAAAACAGGAAAAATCTGCATCTGCTGAATATAGCAAATTATCGATGCCGACAGCGTGGCTCAACTGTTTGCGCTTGGCTTCGTCTTCCAATTCCGTTACCCAACCGTCGAACCGCAATTGCACTGTAGCAACCGGCACAGCATCTAATTTATAAATGTTGTCAAATTCTGACCATTTGCGCCAAGCTGGGGGCAATATTTTCTGAATTCCTGGTACGTCTAATGCAAAAAGATAAGCATCAGCGGTAATAGTTTCTTCAGTTTCGCCGTTAGCTACTGCCAAGCCTGTGACGCGGGTTTCTGCACCTTCTTCAAACTGAATTTCTCGGACTCTGCGCCGCGTGTAAATTTTTGCTCCTTTCTTTTCCAAATATTCCACAATTGGTTTGTGCAAATATTCGTTGGGAGAACCAGCTAGCATCCGCATGACAGAGGCTTCGGTTTTCGATGCAAAGAATTGAAATATTGTCAACATACACCGGGCTGAAATATTTTCAGTGTCGATAAAACCCAGTGCGTAGGCGATCGGATTCCACATTCTTTTGAGCGAGTTTTGGTTGCCACCTTGACTGCGGAACCAGTCAGCAAAGCTAATTTTATCCAAATCGCGGATAGTTTTCATCGCTCCTTCAAAGTCTATCAGACCTCGGACGATCGGGCTAGTTCCTAGGGCGATCGCATTTTGAATTTTGTCTTGTACGGATAGCTGGGATGTAGTAAAAAATGCCTTCAATCCGTGCAAAGGAGCACCCACGGGAAAGCGAAAATCCAAAGAACCAGTTTCGCCGCCTCGATTGATAAAAGTGTGGACGTGTTCTTTGAGGAGCAAATCGTCAAAAGCTCCCACTTTTTTCATCAGGGCAAATAAGTTATAATAGCAGCCGAAGAAGACGTGCAAACCCATTTCAACGTGATTGCCGTCGGGATCTACCCAACTGCCAACTTTGCCGCCGACAAAGGGGCGGGATTCAAAAATTTCTACTTCGTGGCCGGCTTCCACTAAATCGACTGCTGTGGTCATTCCAGCCAGTCCCGCACCTGCGATCGCAACCCGCATTTTACCTATCCTTTACAGTATTTTTACAAATTGTAACAAAATTTAGAATATTAGAAATATTATTAAAGTTCGTAAATGCCGATCGACACTTGTACAGCCCTCTGAATTCTGGCTAGGACATCGGCACTAAGTTGACCGTAAGCGCCTTGTTCCAGATAAGTCTTTTGGACAGTTATAATTTGCTCGCAGACAGCCAGCGAGTCAGATTCTAACCCTCCTTCACCAGCCGGAATCAAAACCCGAGTCGGAGTTTCGCCTCCTCTCAAATCGCTAGTAAAAGGGACAATCAGTACAGTACGGCTCAATTCATTCCGGCTATCTATGGAAACGACAGCAACAGGACGCTTTTTGGTATCTCCGATCGTTCGCAAAGCTCTAACAAGATAAACTTCGCCTTGTCGCGGATAAGCTTCTGTCATTGTATCAAAGACCTTCCTCTATTAAAATTTCTTCCATTTGTTCCTGAGCAAATGTTGCCCATTCTTCCTCAAACTCAATATCTTCTTGGCTGCGGTTTGGATAAAACTTCCGCAACTTATCTTCTATTTGCTTAGCGTACCAGAGACGGAGAGCTTGTTCGATAGCTTCCGTCCAATCATCAGTAAGCTGGTCTATTTTCTCCGCGAATTCAGCATCAAGGGCGACTAACACTTCTCGCTTTTGAGTAGAATTTGACATAATCATTTTCCTTTATAATTTAAAACCTAGGGTGCGCTGGGGCGCACCTTACAAATTACTTTTACATATTCTTTCTTCCTTCTTCCTTCTTCCTTCTTCCTGCTTCTTTATTCTTTCAAAACATCGGCATTAACTGAAGTGGCCCAATTCCCAACTCTTTAGCAGACACCCAGCGAACCTCAAGCAAAGCGATCATATCCTTAAACTGAGGCTGACCGCGAGAAGCACCCATCAACCCTTTAGCAATAATCAAACCGCACCAACCATTGGTTAATTTACAGCGACGGTCCCATTTCTTGCGAGCTTCCTGATGCACCGGATCGTCTTCATTAAACTCCCCAAACAAATACAGCTCCCCATTTTTAGTTTGCAAAATACCCAAGTCGAATTGCTCATCCTGAAAAGGATTTTCGCCCGGATTAAAACCAATCCCCTTCACACCTCCAGCTTCTTTCAAATCCTGAATCATAGTTTTTGCCTTCGGATGAGAAGTTTGGATCATCACCACCGGCAAACCATCTCCGGCGGTATTAATATCAACTTCTGCACCTTGGTGAAACTGGACACTTTGGCGCAGGAAATCTACCGTTTCCCAAGGTACGGCACCGAGACTCAAAAATGAATTTTGCGGTACTAAATCGTCCCGCAGCAGTGGCTTGTCAAATTCATCATCGTCATCATCGTCATCATCGTCATCACCGAGCATCTGTAATAATTCGTCTGATACATCGGGCATCGTGGAAACTTTAACGGATACCTGTTGAATTTCTCCGTCAGGCTGCGGAACAGGGATGCGGTAGCGGCTGCTAAGAGTGGGAAAAGTGTCTGAGCCCAATTTCCGGCGGCCGTTGCGGAAAAAGCGATGAAATGCTTCGAGAGCAACTAACATCGTGAGGGCTTCTTCTTCGTAAAGGATCGATCGCAATCCTTCTAAAGGATGTAGGTTGCCGAAATTTGGTTCAATTTCCGAGGGAGGCAAATCGGCTAAATCAATTTCGTCCTCGTCGTCCTCATCAATATCTGCTGCACTTTCAAAGGTAACAAACAAACAGTCTTGCCCTAAAAAAGCCTGTTCTAAATCTTCAAAAGATTCATCGTTGACGACTCGTTCTCGAAACCGCTTCAAGGATTCTAGAGAACGGTACAGTAAAACTCCGTAATCCATTCTGCCTTGCCCCAATACGGACACGTAGAGGCTGGCGACATCCCACTGATTGATTTCAATAGATATAATTTGGTGTTCCCTCAAAGTCCGCCACGGAGCGTCTTGCCAAATTTGAGCAGCTTTTTCCATTAAAACTTCAGCATACTGAGGTGGCAACTCAGGAGGTCTGTTGATGGCGACCTCTTCCATGCCGCGAAATATTTCGTCAATTAGGGGCAATTCCGGCACGTAGTCAATGGAAATGCCTAAATCTTGAAGTACGCCCCGCAGATAAAATTGAATTTCTCGGTTTTTGACTACTATTTTTTGGGGGCGGACTGCGGGAGCCGGACTTTGGGGATGTTCCATTGCCCGTAGCAGGGCCCGGACGAGCGCCTCTGGGCCGGCATCTGGGCCTACCATGTCCATAGCCCTCACGACTCCTTCGGAGCCATCGACCCAGAGAATGCACTCGCCACCAGCTTCTAGAACGTCATCGTCATCTAGCATCATGTGTGAGTCAGCATTAGATAAGGGTCGGCGATCGCCCTCCCACACGCTGGGAATTTGAGGTAAGTTTTGTAGCCGACGAAGAGTAGTGCGATTCAGCGCTGCCATAGAGTAAGCCCGTTGGGTGAAGCATTGTTGCGGTGCCGGTAGCCGGTCAACCGCTGCTTATCAATCATAAACCCTATAGGGGGAGAGGACATCGAGCTGGGGAACGAGGCCTCACGGGAATTAAAAATTAGAAGCTAAAAATTCGGCCTTCAGCATCTAACCTTATGCCTTCTGGCGAATGCCTGTACAATGGAGGGATAAGATTACACTCTTAGCATTAGACAATCTCAGGAGTTCGGCAAATTATGACTCAAGCCATTTCTGAAAAGCGCGGCATTCAAATGACAGACTCTGCTGTCCGTCAAGTTTTAGCTCTGAGAGAGAAACAAGGTAAAGACCTCTGCTTGCGGGTAGGGGTGCGCCAGGGCGGCTGCTCTGGTATGTCTTACGTCATGGATTTCGCAGACCCCAGCACTGTGAAATCCGACGATGAAGTGTTCGACTACGATGGTTTTCAGGTAGTTTGCGATCGCAAGAGCATTCTTTATCTCTACGGTTTGGTTCTCGACTTCAGCGATGCTATGATCGGGGGCGGTTTTCAGTTTACTAACCCCAACGCAACTCAAACTTGCGGTTGTGGCAGTTCATTTTCTACATAAATTGGAAAATAGGGCATTGGGGATTGGTAATTACTCATTGCTGAGAATGCCTCGGACTGCCTTGCTGCGTCCCGCACCCAATGCTCTTTCCAATCTAAAATCTCAAATCCAAAATCTAAAATCGAATGACCCCTGAAGAATTGTTTAAAGACGGTTTCGATCGCTACCAAGCTGGCGAAGCCCCGGCTAATCTGATCCCCGTGTTTAAAGAAGTGTGCGAAAAAGCTCCCAAAAATGGCAATGCTTGGGCTAGCCTCGCGTGGCTCTACCTGTTGGAAAATAAACCATCTTCGGCTCAAAAAGCAGCGAAAACAGCCGTTAAATTGAACCCTCATGACCCCCAAGCTCGCATCAACCTAGCAGTAGCGATCCTCGATCTCAAAGAGAAAGGAGTGCGTCCCCACGTAGAAGTGGCTCAGCAACTTCTGATGGCTTCCGAAGAGTTACTCGACGAAGTTAAAAAAAATTTTGAAGAAGGATTAAGTAGAAAACCCGACTGGAAGAGTCTCGCCCGCGTTAAACAGTGGCTTCTGGAGCCGTAACCGCGCAAACAAGTCTATTTGGGTGCGGGGATCGACGAAAGTGGCTTTGCGGTTTATTACGACATCGTAATAAATCAATAAATAACTTTATGGAAAACTCAGAAAGTCAGTGCTAGTATTTGAAGACTTAGACGATTGACAAACCCGCTCAGCGGTTTTCAGATTTTACTACGATAATACTAGGAGTTGTAAAAACATGAGCACTGACAGCCACGTTAACATCAAACCCGCAACCCGCAACCACAAAGGTTTCTTTATTCAGCCAGCTTCTTACAAGTTGATGAGCATCGATAAATCCGGTTGGGCCTTGATTTGCATGGACAAAGCAGTTTGTCACTACGTAGACCCGGATGATTTGCAATTGCCCAATAAATCAGGAATGTCTGAAGGTTAATTCTGAAGTTGTGAGAGACTTTAAGATGCTTTATTTGAGTAGCTGCCCTCCATGGAGGGCAGCATCTTTTTTAGTAAGAAAAAAGTCCTGCAACGCGCAGTGATCTCATGTCCGGTCGATCAACCATAATATCCGGTCGGGGCGGGTTTATTGGATTTGGGATTTGTGTTGAATATCACGGTAAACCCGCCCCTACAACAATCACGATCGATTCACCGGACATGATATGAATCGGGATTTAAGGGATAGGCTGTTACGAATCTAGATTGTATTTTTGGGCGGGCGGGACGCTAGGGCCCCTACTCCCCACAAGACTTTGATTTTTTTTACACAGAACTTAAAGACCGCAACAGCTTAGGAATGAGAATTAAATAACTTCCAAAAGTTTGTGGGATGGGCGTCCCGCCCGTCCAAATAGGACGGGCGGGACGC